>CALPNL020000125.1 GCA_943324925.2 Chitinophaga pinensis
AGCCTATATGCATTATATCGGTGATTCCTACCCCTCTTTTTTCGATGCTGCCTGCCGTGAAAACATCTATTCCGAAGTATTTATTCTTCCGCCTTGGAAAGAAATTTATGTTAGCGACGAGGCTCGATATGAAAACTACGAACAGTCGGTTTTAATCCACAACCATCTCGTTGAAACTTACACAAAATATGGCTACCAATTAATTGAAGTTCCAAAAGATAGCTTAGATAACAGAATTCTTTTTATCTTAGATAAAATTTAAATCAGGATTGCTTTAATTACCTGAACTATTTAAGCCAAAATAAATGCCAAAAGCGTTAGAGATTCTCCAAAAATACTGGAAACACGATCAGTTTAGGTCACTTCAAAAGGAAATCATAGATTCTGTTTTGAGTGGTCAAGATACATTTGCTTTGTTACCAACAAGCGGTGGAAAATCAATTTGTTTTCAGGTTCCCGCATTAATGAAAGAAGGGATTTGCTTAGTGATTTCACCATTGGTGGCTTTAATTAAAGATCAAGTTCAGAATTTACAAAGTCGAGATATAAAAGCGATAGCCTTAACTGGCGGATTAAAATCTGATGAGATTTCAGTGCTTTTAGACAACTGTCAATATGGGAATTACAAATTTATTTACCTATCCCCGGAGCGCTTACAAACCGATTGGATTTTAGATCGAATAAAACAATTGCCAATTTCTATGATTGCAGTTGATGAAGCACATTGTGTTTCTCAGTGGGGACATGATTTCCGACCTGCCTATTTAAAAATAGCAAAATTAAAATCGCATTTTTCAAAAATTCCATTCATTGCCTTGACCGCTTCTGCAACAAAAAGAGTTCAAGAGGATGTTATTTTACAACTAGGGTTAAAAGAAACTGCTGTTTTCCAGAAATCATTCAAACGAGATAATATTGCCTATTTTGTAACAGAAGCAGAAGATAAGCTTTTCAAGATGGAACAAGTTTTGAAAAAAAATCCCGAACCTTCAATAATATATGTCCGCAATAGAAAATCATGTTTGGATGTTTCTTCACAGCTTCAATCTATGGGGTTTCGTGCCACCTATTACCACGGAGGTTTATCTGCAAAGGAAAAAGAAAAAAATATGACCCTTTGGATGTCGGAAGAGGCACAAGTTATTGTTGCCACAAATGCATTTGGAATGGGGATTGACAAAGCAAATGTTAAGACCGTAATCCATATTCAACTTCCTGAAAATATAGAAAATTACTATCAAGAATCAGGACGGGCAGGCAGAAATGAAGAAAAAGCCTATGCTGTATTATTGACCAGTTCCTATGATAAATTGAATGCCGAAAATCAGTTTATTTCTGTTTTACCAGATAAAGAATTCCTAAATAGTATGTTTATTAAATTGTGTAATTTTTTTCAAATTGCCTACGGCGAAGGGATTGAAGAACAATTTACCTTCAATTTAAATCAGTTTTGTAGTAGATACCAATTTCCAATAATTAAAACTTATAATGCACTACAGTTTCTAGACCGACAGGGAATTGTAACATTATCACAAGAATTTTCAGAAAAAATTACGGTTCAGTTTATTATTCCATCGAAAGAAGTTATTCGATATATGAGTTTAAATATTAAAGAGGAACCTATAATTCTAGCTTTACTTCGTACCTATCCAGGAATTCATGAGGTGCCAGCAGCAATAAACTTAACCTTAATTGCTAAAAAATCAGAAGTCACAGAAAATAAAGTAAGTGAATTGTTATTGAAATTAGCCGAGAAAGGCCTAATAGAATATCACGCTAAGAGTAATGATACTAGTATTTTATTTAATGTAATTCGGGAAGATGAACGAACGATAAACAGCATTTCAAGATATTTAGAAATACAGAATAAATTAAAAAGAGAGCAATTAAATTCGGTAATTGAATATGTAAATGATGAATTCAATTGCAAAAGCAAATTAATATTGAATTACTTCGAAGAACAATCCAATGAAAATTGTGGCATTTGTTCCTATTGTATTTCTATATCTAATAAAGACAATCTTACTGAAGATTTGAGAAATCAAATACTCACATTATTGAAAACAAAAGCATTAAATTCAAGAGAAATTCAAATTCATATTGATAAGTCATCCGATGCAATTATCTTTGCACTTCAGCATTTATTAGAAAGTAGAGAAATTAAAATTACACCCAACAACAGATATACCTTAAAATAGAAATGGATAAATTGAGAATCGTTTTCATGGGAACTCCAGAATTTGCTGTTGGCATTTTGGATACTATAATTATGAATAATTATGAAGTAGTAGGAGTAATAACTGCTGCAGACAAACCTGCTGGTCGGGGTCAAAAAATAAAATATTCAGCCGTTAAAGAATATGCATTAGAAAAAAATCTGCCTCTTTTACAGCCAACGAACCTTAAAGACCCCGCATTTTTAGATGAGTTAAAAGCATTGAATGCCAATTTACAAATCATTGTCGCTTTTAGAATGTTGCCTAAATTAGTTTGGGAAATGCCTAAATATGGAACCTTTAATTTGCATGCTTCTTTGTTGCCAAATTATCGTGGAGCAGCACCAATTAATTGGGCTATAATTAATGGGGAAACTAAAACTGGTGTTACTACCTTTTATATAGATGACAAAATTGATACGGGTGCAATGATATTAAGTGATGAAACAGCCATTGATCCAGATGAAAATGCAGGACAACTACACGATAAATTAATGGTTTTAGGAAGTCAAACCGTGGTCAATACTTTAAAATTGATTGAAACTGGAAAAGTAAATCCTATTATTCAAGAAGACCGTTCAGAAATTAAAACAGCCTACAAACTAGACAAAGACAATTGCAAAATAGATTGGAGCAAATCGGTAAATGAAATTCACAATCAAATCCGAGGGCTTTCACCCTATCCTGTAGCATGGTGTATCATAAAAGATAACAATCAAGAATGGAATGCGAAAATTTATGAATCTAAAATTAGCATTGAAAAACATTCGTTACCAATTGGTACTATTCAAACTACTAAAAAAGAAATTAGGGTTGCCGTTTCCAATGGATTTTTACAGATTGTAAGTTTGCAATTCCCAGGAAAGAAAAAAATGACGGCTTCGGAACTATTGAATGGGATGACATTTTCCGATGAAACCTTGGTTTTATAGGGTGTTGAAGAGTTAATTTTATAAAATTAAAGACAGAAAACAGGGTCTTTATCAACAAAAGCGGCAAGTTATCAACAAAAGTAGTATATTTTTAAAAAAACGCTTGCACGGTAATGAATTCCTACTAATTTTGTTACTGTAATGAAATTTTAACCAACATTTAATATCTATTATTATGAACAAATCAGAATTAATTGACGCAATCGCTGCTGACGCAGGAATTACTAAAGCAGCTGCAAAATCGGCTTTAGAATCATTTTTAGGAAACGTAAGTGGTACTTTGAAAAAAGGTGGTAGAGTATCTTTAGTAGGATTCGGATCTTGGTCAGTATCTGCAAGAGCAGCTAGAGACGGAAGAAACCCACAAACCGGAGCAACTATCAAAATTGCTGCTAAAAAAGTTGTTAAATTTAAAGCTGGAGCTGAATTAGAATCAGCTGTAAACTAATAATTTACCAAAGTAAATTAAAGCCACGCCATGCGTGGCTTTTTTTTTGAATACTTTTGTAGTAATAATATTCTAAAATGTCTTCATTAAAAATAAATAAAGGAAATTTACTACTTGCTGAACCCTCCTCAGATTATGATCAGCCGTTCAATAGATCTATTGTGCTTATAACTGAATACAATGAAGAAGGAACAGTAGGATTTATTATTAATAAACCTCTTGACTATACCATTAATGATTTAATTCCAACAATAATTGCTGAATTTTCTGTGTTCTACGGTGGTCCTGTATCTCCCGATAATGTTTATTTTATCCACAATGTTCCCGAAATTATTAGTGATGGTATAGAAATAGCCCCAGGTATATTTTGGGGTGGTGATTTTGAAAATACCATAACCGAAATCAACAATGGAACCATTAAGAAAGAAAACATTCGTTTTTTTCTAGGATATTCAGGCTGGGAAATGGATCAATTAGAAGAGGAGATTAACGCTAAATATTGGATTGTAATTGAAAATAATTACAAAAACGATATTCTAAGTAAAGAAGCAAATGATTTTTGGAAAGAAAAAATGCAAGAATTGGGTGGTGATTATTTACTTTGGGCCAATGCACCTGAAAACCCTTTTTGGAATTAAGACAATCTTATTTGCGCGTTCAAAAGAGCAACCAATTGAGTTGCTAAGGGGTTTTCAAATTCTTTTTTTCGGTATTTACTTATTGACTGAATCCCTTTTATCACATTGGTTATAAAAAGTTCGTCGGCTTTTTGAAGATCAAATGGAGAAATTTCAACTTCTGCTACTTCTAAACCTTCTATTTTTGAGGCTAAATTAAGAATTTGCTTGCGCATCACTCCGTTCAAACACCCTTCTGATAAAGGCGGGGTAATTAATTTCCCATTTAAAACCATAAAAATATTTCCCTGCAAGGCTTCTGCAATATTTTTACTATCATTTAATAGTAGGCAATTATCCAAACCATTTTCATCAGCATAAATACTTGCGGTTACATTAAGAATTTTGTTGGTAGTTTTTAGAGTAGAAAGCAATTGCTTGGCGATATAGAAATCTTTATATAAATCCACTTCGTAGGATTTAAAATCATTTGAATACAACTTGTTTTCAAGGGGGGTACAATTGATTAAATACGAAACGGATCTTTGCAAAGGCAAATAGTTACCACCTTCATTTCTATAAACTGTAATTCTAACTCTAGCAGAGTCAGCACAATTATTCGCTTTAGCCAAACTTAGAATTTGTTCTTCAAAAAACTCCATGGTAAAATTCATAGGAATTTCCATTCTCACAATTCTCATTGAGGCCATTAATCTAAAATAATGATCTTCGAGAAATAAAATTTTTTGATCTACAATTTTCATAGATTCAAATACACCATCTCCATATAGAAAGGCGCGATTGTTTACCATTAAATTGGTTTCTGCAGCAGTAATTGTACCGTTAAAATTTATCATAAAAAAAGTCACGCTTAGGCGTGACAAATATAAGTTTAAAAATGGAAAATCTAAACAGAACCTATAACATGTTTTAAATCGGAAATTTGAGATTCCCATAACAATTTTACCTCATCAAAATCTTCTTCAAAGGCAAAGTCAGTTACCATTAGCGAAACGTCTTTAGTAATTTCATCTTCTAAAATTCGCAATTCAAAAAAGTAATCGGTGTCTTTATTGTCTTCATCTATCCAACGGAATTTAACTTTCTCATCGGATTTTCTAGCGGTTAATCTTGCTTTTTCTTCCGATCCATCCCACATAAAAGTAAAAAACTCCCCACGCGAGTTTACATTATCAGCAAACCATTCAGAAAGACCTGAAGGGGTTGAAATGTATTGATACAATAATTGTGGTGAAGAATTTAATTGAAATTCTAATTCGTATTTTACTTTTGTATTCATGAGTTGCTAAAAAAATTTTTGTGAAATATATAGATTAAATAACTAATAAAAAAGCAAATTAAAATATATTTTATTTTCTTCAATATATATTTGCAACATCTGATTTATGTTTTATATTTGCACCCGCATTG
>CALPNL020000126.1 GCA_943324925.2 Chitinophaga pinensis
TATCCAAATCAATGTATTTTTGTTTTTGATGCTGAATTTGAAACTTATTGTGATGAGAGAGCACAAGAATTAACGAAATATGCCAATGATAAAAACCTATTTGGCTATTTTTCAGATAATGAAATGCCTCTTGGATTAGATAATTTAGAAGGGTACTTAACTTTAGAAGATAAATCGGATCAAGGGTATTTATTTGCTTCAAAATGGTTGGAACAAAAAGGAATAACAATTGATAAAATCAGCGATAAAGACCGAGCTGAATTTGCTGGTATAGTTGCTGATAAATATTATTCTATAGTTTCCAAAGCGATAAAAAAATACGATCCTAATCACCTTTATTTAGGAAGTAGAATTCATGGTGGAGCAAAAAAAATAGATTCAATTATTGCAGCTGCAGGAAAATATTGCGACATTTTATCAGTCAATTATTATGGCTACTGGACTCCCGATGCAGTGCTATTTGACATGTGGGATAGAGCCGCCAAAAAGCCTTTTATGATTACTGAATTTTATACTAAAGGAATGGATTCAGGGCTGCCAAATACTACCGGAGCCGGCTTTACAGTTAAAACTCAAACTGATCGAGGTTTTGCCTATCAAAACTTTTGCTTGTCATTATTAGCCAATAAATCTTGTGTGGGATGGCATTACTTTCGATACCAAGACAATGATCCTTCCTCAAAAAAAGCAGATCCTTCGAATGCCGATTCTAACAAAGGATTAGTAGATAATAGTTTTCAATACTACAAACCCCTCGTAAAACTTATGAAAGAACTTAACGAAAATAAATACAATTTAATAAAATTTCTAGAAACAGAATCAGATAAAATCAAGGCATTGGAACCATTAGATATCATTTTTGCTATTGGTCAATCCAACATGTCTGGACGTGCGCCAATTGATGATTATAGCGTGATTCCAAATGTATATTTATTCAATGAAGATGGAAATTTTGAACCGGCATCTCAACCATTAAATAAATATTCTAGTATTCGTAAAGAATTAAAAATTCAAGGGGTTACTTTAGCAAGAAATTGCATGGTTAATCTTCAAAAAGCACTTAATAAACCCTTGGGATTAGTAATGAATCCACAAGGTGGTTCTTCAATTAAATTATGGTACAAACCAGGAAAAGTGAATTATGATGCTTCAATAATCCGAGCTAAAGAAGCGCAAAAACATGGTAAAATTAAAGCCATAATCTGGAATCAAGGTTCGAGCGACAATAAAGAAGGCAAAGACGATAATTTTGCAACGTATAAAGCCAATTTAAAAGAGATGGTGGAACACATCAGACAAGATCTAAACGAACCTGAATTGCCTTTTATTTGTGGAGAATTATCAGAACGACCAGATTTTGTAGAATTCAATAAAGAAGTAATTCAAAAAGTAAAAGAGTACATTCCATTTAGCGATTTTGTAACTTCTGAAGGAACAAAGCTATTAGAAGATAACATCCATTTTGATGCGGAAAGCGCTAATAAATTGGGAGATCGATATGCTGAAAAAGTACTTCCATTTCTTTTAAAGAAATAATTCAAAACTTCGTTTATTTAAAATTTCTGATGATGAAAAATGCCTTGCTTTTATTTTTTATTTTATTAAGTAATGCATTCTTTGCAAATGTAACTTTGCCTGCTATTTTTTGTGATCACATGGTACTTCAACAAAAAAGTAATGTTAACTTTTGGGGAACCGCAGATCCTAATGAAACGATTACAATTTCAAATACGTGGTCTAAAAAAACAGCTACAATTACAGCCGATAAAAATGGTAAATGGAAAATAGAAGTTGCGACTTATAAAGCTAGTTTTAAAGAGCAAACCATTACTATAAAAGGGAATAACACCATTCAAATCAATCATGTACTCATTGGTGAAGTTTGGTTTACTTCCGGACAATCCAATATGGAATGGCCAATGAGAAAAGTGAAAGACGCCAAAAAGGAACTTTCTGAAGCCAGTTACCCAAATATTAAACTATTTAATATTTCCAAAAAAATCGCTAATTCACCACAAGAAGATTTTCCAAAAAATTGCAAATGGATGCCTTGTGATTCTATTAGTGTAAAGGAATTTTCAGCAATGAGTTATTATTTTGCGAGAGATTTACAAAAAAATTTAAATGTTCCAATCGGTATAATTACAGCCAATTGGGGTGGTACAGGAGCAGAATGTTGGACTCCTGAAGAAGAAAATAGAAGTTATCCATTATTGAAAAACTTATTTGCACGTTGGGAAAATTGGGACGCTAATAAAGTCAAAGACAGTATTTCATTTGCAGAAGCAAAAGCAAATAAGTTAAAAATGGAAGAGCCTAAATCCCTCTATATGACAAGCAGACTGCACAGACGTCCGTCTGTTTTGTATAACGGAATGGTAGCACCTTTAATTCCCTTCACTATAAAAGGAATAGCATGGTATCAAGGAACTTCAAATAGAGATTGGGCCAACGAATATTTTGAGCAAATGAGCGCTTTAATTACCGGGTGGAGAAAAAAATGGAACAATCCTGAATTGCCTTTCTACTTTTTACAATTAACGACCTATAAATACAGCGATAGCAATTTAGCATCTATCATTCGTGAAAACCAACAAAAAACACTCCAACTTCCCAATACCGCAATGTGTCCTACGATGGATATTGGCGACTTGAATGACCTTCATTATCCATACAAATTGCCTTTTGGAAGACGTTTAGCCAATATTGCTTTAGCCAATTCCTATTCTAAAAAAGTAGCTTTTTGCGGACCATTATTTTCTAATTCTGCAATTGATAATGATAAAGTAGTTATTGATTTTACCTACAATTCTATGCTTAATATTAAAGGAACAATTTTGAATGATATTTTTATTGCCGGTAATGATAGAAAATTTATTAAAGCGGAGGCATATATTGAAAATAATAAATTAATTGTATTTTCACCATCAGTTAAAGAACCAGTTGCTGTGAGATATGCATGGAATTCGACAGATAAAGCGAACCTTTTTAATGGTAACAATTTGCCTGCATCTCCCTTTCGAACAGATAATTGGGAAAACATAATTATCGAATGAAAACAATATTTTCAAAATACAAATGGAGTGTTAATAACCCAATTTTATTCTATTTTATAATAGTTGGAACTTTATGTTTTTCTCCAATTTTTGCACAAATAAAAAAGTCCAATCAAGAGGTCAATTATTCCATTAACGAAGCCTGGAAATTTTCAAAAGAAAATAATTCGAGTAGTTACAAAGTAGATTTTCCTGATACAAATTGGTCAACCGTTTCTATTCCTCACACCTGGAATAACGAGGATGCGATGGATGAAACCCCAGGGTTTTATAGAGGCATCTGTTGGTATAGACGATCGGTTTTTATTGGAAATGAAGCCGAAGGTAAAATTGCAATTTTGAATTTTGACGGTGCAAATCAAGTAGTTGAATTGTATGTAAATGAAGTTTTGGTTGGAAAACACATCGGTGGTTACACTGCTTTTAATTTTGATATTACCAACAATATTCAACCCGGTAAATCCAATTTGATTGCGATTAAAGTAGATAATTCCTACAATGAAAATATTCCGCCATTAACTGCCGATTTCACTTTTTTTGGAGGAATTAACCGACCAATTTCTTTAAGTTTTGTTGCTCCAATTCATATTTCAACGGCTGATTTTGCTTCTTCTGGAATTTATGTAAAAACGTCTCAAGTTTCAAATAAAGAAGCAACGGTTTCAGTTAAAACTATTGTAAAAAATGAACTTTCTGAAAATAGTAAAATTCTAATTATTCAAAAATACATCAATCCAAAAGGGGAAGTTGTAAATACTAGCAAGAGTAAATTAACTTTAAAAGCAGGGGAATCAAACACTTTTGAAAGCAACCCGATTCAAATTGCTAACCCCGATTTATGGTCTCCAGAATCTCCAAAATTGTATAAAGTTGTCACTTCAATTCTAAACAATAAAAATCAATTACTTCAAGAAAAAGAAACGGTTTTTGGGTTACGATGGTTCGAATTTACAGCCGATAATGGTTTTTATTTGAATGGAAAACCTTTAAAATTAATAGGCGTAAATCGTCATGAAGTTTTTTCCGGAATTGGAAATGCTTTGCGCGATGAGTTCCATATTCAAGACATAAAATTGATTAAAGAAATGGGAGGAAATTTCCTTAGAATTGCTCATTATCCTCAAGATCAAAATATTTTGGATTGGTGCGATAAATTAGGAATTGTAACCATGGTAGAAATCCCAATTGTAAATGCAATTACCGAAAACAAAGTGTTTTTAGAAAATTCGTTGCAAATGGCCGAAGAAATGGTAAAGCAAAATTACAATCATCCTTCACTGGTTGTTTGGGCTTATATGAACGAAGTAATGTTGCGTCCGCCATTTAAAAAAGATGCTGAAAGACACTCAATTTATTGTAAAGAATTGAACCGACAAGCGAAAGAATTGGAGAAATTAATAAGAAGTTTGGATCCTTCCAGATCTACCTTAATTCCTTGTCACGGCTCAATGTCTGCCTATCAAGAAGCCGGATTATTTGAAATTCCTAAAATTGTGGGACTGAATTTATATCAAGGTTGGTACAGTGGAATCTTTTCAGGTTTTGATACCTACTTGGATGATTTTCACAAGCAATACCCTAAAACACCAATTATTGTTACTGAATATGGCGCTGATGTTGATGCCCGATTGCATTCTTTTTTACCCGAGAGATTTGATTACACACAAGAATATGGTAATTTATATCACGAGCACTATCTGAAAGCGATAATGGATAGAAAGTTCATTTCCGGAGCGGCAATTTGGAATTTAAATGACTTTTTTTCTGAAAGCAGGGCTGCTGCCGTTCCCCATGTAAATAACAAAGGAATTACCGGATTGAATAGAGAGAAAAAAGATACTTATTTGTTATATCAAGCAAATTTTCTTAAAAAACCGTTCGTAGCTTTTGGGTCTAATTCTTGGTACAACCGAGCAGGTGTCGAAACACAGGCGGGTATTTGCAATCAGAATGTTTCGATTTATAGCAATTTACCTAAAATTTCAGTTAATGTGAACTCTAAATATTTAGGAGAATATAAAACGGAAAATGGGGTAGCTGTCGTATCTATTCCTTTTACAAATAAAATTAATGTTATTACCGCTGCTGCAAAAAATGGAATTGATGAGGTTTCCGATTTTTATAAAGTCAATTTCCAATTAATTCCAAGTCAAATTCAGGATGCTAGTTTTGAAAGTTTGAATATAATGTTTGGTTCTAATCGTTATTTTGAAGACAAATCAGCCGCAATATGTTGGATTCCCGAACAAGCTTACGCCAAAGGAAGTTGGGGATATGTAGGAGGAAAATCATTTAAAACGAATACACGTTACGGACAATTGCCAGCTTCAGAGTTGGATATATTAAATACCACTCAAGACCCTATTTTTCAAACCCAACGAAATGGAATAGAAGAATTTAAAGCCGATGTTGCTGATGGAATTTATGAAGTTTATTTTTATTGGGCGCATTTAATTCCTAAAGTGCAAAAAGAAGCGTTAGCTTATAATTTAGGAAATACTTCAAGCTATGAAAATGCCGAAAATTATGTTTTTGA
>CALPNL020000127.1 GCA_943324925.2 Chitinophaga pinensis
AGTAACGCGATCAACCATATGTTTAAGCAAGGTATCAAAGGCGTTGATTTTATCGTTTGTAATACCGATTCTCAAGCCCTTGAAAACAGTGCGGTTCCAAACAAAATTCAATTGGGGGTAACCCTTACTGAAGGTTTGGGTGCTGGTGCTAATCCAGATGTGGGACAACAATCAGCTATTGAAAGTATTAGTGA
Source organism: Chitinophaga pinensis (assembly GCA_943324925.2). GTDB lineage: Bacteria > Bacteroidota > Bacteroidia > Flavobacteriales > Flavobacteriaceae > Flavobacterium. Next base: position 195 of record CALPNL020000127.1, read on the forward strand.
GATTGAAAAAATGTTAGACAGCAATACCAAAATGGTTTTCATTACTGCAGGAATGGGTGGTGGAACAGGAACGGGTGCTGCGCCAGTAATTGCTCAATTGGCGAAAGAAAGAGGAATTCTTACCGTTGGAATCGTTACTAAACCATTTCAGTTTGAAGGTAAAGTAAGATATGAACAAGCTTTATTAGGGGTTGAAAAATTAAGAAAACAAGTAGATTCATTAATTGTTATCAATAATAATAAATTAAGAGAAGTTTACGGAAATTTAGGTTTTAAAGCTGGTTTCTCTAAAGCTGATGAAGTATTGGCAACTGCATCAAGAGGAATTGCAGAGGTTATAACCCACCACTACACTCAAAATATTGATTTAAAAGATGCTAAAACTGTTTTATCTGATAGCGGAACTGCTATTATGGGATCTGCAGTAGCAAGCGGAGAAAACAGAGCTAAAGAGGCAATTATTGCAGCGCTTGATTCTCCTCTTTTAGATGACAATAAAATTACAGGTGCCAAAAACGTATTGTTGCTTATCGTTTCTGGAACTAGCGAAATCACCATTGATGAAATTGGAGAAATCAACGATCACATCCAAACAGAAGCTGGTTTCAATGCTAATATAATCATGGGAGTTGGTGACGACGAATCTCTTGGAGAAGACATTGCCGTAACTATTATTGCTACAGGTTTCAATGTAGAACAGCAAAATGATATTGTAAATACGGAGCCTAAAAAGATCATCCACACTCTTGGAACTGAACAAAAATTAGTACAAGATTTATCAAGTAATAAAGAAATTCCAAGTTTCGATTTTTCTACATTTGAAACTACAGCGGCTCCAAAAGAAGAGAAAATAGTATTCGAATTAATTGAAGACGAAGTAGAATTTGATATCGTTGCAGAGGCATCCGCTGACGCTATAGAAGCTCCTATTGTGACAATTCCTAATATGGAAAACCCAATTGTGGAAACGCCAACTTTTACAATGGATTTAGTTCCAACTTCTGAATTCTTGAAAAACTTAGAAGTTACCTTCGAAATTGTAGCTCCTGAATTGGATCAAGAATATTATTTTTCAGCTCCAGAAATAAACGAGATTGAAGTAAATTCAATCCAACCAATATTTGAACAAGAAGAGCAAATTACCTTTTCATTCGATTTGCCAATAGCGAAAACGGAGACGCCATCTTCAAATAGTGAAGATATCCTTTTCCAGTTGACAGAGGAAACGAAAAATATTTTTGTGAACGAGCCAGTTCAATTTGTTCCAATGACCGAATTGAATGAAAGCGGAATTGTAAAATATTCTTTAGAAGAGTTTATGGATGTTGAAAATAAATTAGCAAACGCTACTCCAATTGCTTCATTAGTGGAAGAGCCAATTGCAGAAGAATTAAACATCACGGTGAAAGAAGTCGAAATGACTTCAAACCACAATCCATTTGCTGAAGAAATTTCTCCAATGGAAATGACAATTGAAGAATCTGCAAGAATTATTGCCGATGAGAGAAGAAGAAAGTTAAAAGAATTCAATTACAAATTCCACAACAATCCTTCTAAAGTGGACGAATATGAAAAAGAGCCTGCTTATAAAAGATCAGGAATCGATCTATCTGCTCCACAACAGAACAATGCTAATTCAAGATTGTCATTTGGTACAGACAGTAATAATGACAACCAATTGAGAACAAATAATTCTTTTTTACATGACAATGTAGATTAATTTAAGAAGTAATAAATAAGTGCTAACCCGAAAATCAATACGATTTTCGGGTTACTTTTTTAATGTGATTCCAACAATTAGCGTTCTTTGAACATTCAGCAACCAGTTGCGAGTTCAATAATATTTCTCTAAATTTGCAGGGCCTTCATCCAGCGGTACGTTACAAGTTTTATGTCCAAAACGGTTTTTTCTACAACCTAAAAAGAGCTCCTAAAGTCGCTTTTTTAAGCTCAATAAAAAATACGTTTTCTCCATAAAAGCTTTCTACTTCCATCTGGGGCAATATGAATTGTTTTCAAAAGAATTTTAAATTAACGATTCAATAAGTAACAGAATTAACAAGTAATACCAGAACATATGAGTTTATCAGTAAAATTAATGGACGAAATTAAAACAGCAATGAGAGCAAAAGATACCATTGCCTTGGAAGCCCTTCGTGCTATTAAATCGGAAATTTTGTTAGCACAAACCGCTTCAGGAAATAAAGAAGAAATCTCCGAAGCCGATGAAATTAAATTGTTGCAAAAATTGGTTAAAACCAGAAAAGACAGTGCGAAAATCTTCACGGAACAAAATCGTATGGATTTAGCAGAACCAGAATTAGCTCAAATCGCCGTGATTGAAAAATTCTTACCAGCGCAATTAAGCGAAGAAGAGGTAGAAGCGGTGATAGCTAAAATCATAGCCGAAACGGGTGCTTCAGGAATTGCGGCAATGGGAAAAGTAATGGGATTAGCTGCGGCTCAATTAGGCGGTACAGCCGAAGGGAAAACCATTTCAACGATAGTTAAGAAATTATTAGTTAGATTTCTTTAATTTTAAATCTAAGATCAAAAATCTTAAATAATTAATGGCTGCGTAGTTCAACTGGATAGAATATCAGATTTCGGCTCTGAGGGTTGGGGGTTCGAACCCCTCCGCGGTCACAAAAAAAAGTCCAAGAGTAATTTTGGACTTTTTTTATGGTTTTATTATTTAAATTAAATCGATGTCATTTTTTTTAAATCTGCAATAGTGTGTGTTGGGTTTTCTGCTTTAAAAACGTAATTTCCAGCGACTAAAACATCAGCCCCCGCTTGAACTAATTGAACCGCATTTTTATTGGTTACCCCACCATCAATTTCGATTATTGTAGAAGCCCCTTTTTTGTTGATTAATGCTTTTAGTTTTTCAATTTTTGAATAGGTATTCTCAATAAACGATTGTCCACCAAAACCAGGGTTTACGCTCATTAAACAAACCATATCTATATCGTTAATTACATCTTCTAATAAGTCGATATTGGTATGTGGATTTAAAGCCACGCCTGCTTTCATTCCTTCTGCTTTTATTGCTTGTAATGTTCGGTGTAAATGTGTACATGCTTCGTAGTGAACAGTTAGTATATCAGCACCTAAATCTTTGAATGTTTTAATATAACGATCAGGATCTACAATCATCAAATGAACGTCGATTGTTTTTTTTGCATGTTTGGAAATGGCTTCTAGAACTGGCATACCAAAGGAAATATTAGGTACAAATACGCCGTCCATAATATCGATGTGAAACCAATCGGCGGCACTGTTATTAACCATTTCGATATCGCGTTGTAGGTTGGCAAAATCGGCAGCAAGAACAGATGGGGCAATAAGTGTATTTTTCATTTTAGTAGTGTTGTTTGTGCAAAAGTAGTTATTTTAAAAAAACTCCGAAAGTGATTCCGGAGTTTTCATTTTAAGATTTGATTATCCTAAATAAGTTTTCAAGATTTTACTTCTTGAAGTATGTTTTAATCTGCGAATTGCTTTTTCTTTAATTTGTCGAACACGCTCGCGAGTTAAATCGAAAGTTTCTCCAATTTCCTCTAATGTCATTGGGTGTTGATCTCCCAATCCAAAATACAAACGCACTACATCAGCTTCTCTAGGAGTTAAGGTTTCTAATGAACGCTCAATTTCTGTACGCAATGATTCTTGAATTAACTCACGATCTGGATTTGGAGATTCCCCTGAACGCAATACGTCATAAAGATTAGAATCTTCTCCTTCAACTAAAGGCGCATCCATTGACAAGTGACGACCAGAATTTTTCATGGACTCTTTTACGTCGTTCACCGTCATGTCTAATTCCTTAGCAATTTCTTCAGCTGTAGGTGGTCTTTCGTTAGATTGCTCTAACAAGGCGTACATTTTATTGATTTTATTGATAGAACCAATTTTATTTAATGGCAAACGAACGATACGAGATTGTTCTGCCAAGGCTTGCAAAATAGATTGGCGAATCCACCAAACGGCGTAGGAAATGAATTTGAAACCACGAGTTTCATCAAAACGTTGTGCTGCTTTTATCAAACCTAAATTACCTTCATTAATTAAATCGGGAAGAGTTAAACCTTGATTTTGGTATTGTTTCGCCACAGAAACTACGAAACGTAAATTGGCTTTTGTTAATTTTTCTAGGGCTACTTGATCTCCTGCTTTTATTCGTTGTGCTAATTCTACCTCTTCGTCAGCGGTGATCAAATCAACTTTTCCAATTTCTTGTAAATATTTGTCTAACGATGCGGTTTCACGATTGGTAACCTGCTTGGTAATTTTAAGTTGTCTCATAATTTCTAGCCCTGATTTTAGGTGATGAATTGGTTATACGTAGGAAGTTGCAAAAAGGTTACAATAAATTAATTTAATTTTGATAATAATTAAAAACTCCCAATTTAACTGAAAAAATTGGGAGTTTATTTTGCAAATTAATTTGCTATTTTATTAAGATTCTCTAGGAGGTCTTGGTAAAAGTGCTTTTCTAGAAACTTTTTCTTTCTTAGTTTTAGGATCAATTCCTAAGTATTTCACTTGGAATACATCACCCATATTTACTACATCAGATACATTTTCTGTACGTTCCCAAGCCAATTCAGATACGTGAAGTAATACTTCGTTTCCAGGAACAGCTGTATATTCTACAACTGCACCAAAATCTAGCATTTTAATTACTTTCACTTCGTAAGCTTCGTTCATTTGAGGTTTGAAAGTGATCGATTCAATTTTAGCCAATACTGCAGCAATTCCAGCAGGATCAGTTCCTAAAATTTCAATTACACCTTCTTCATTAACCTCGTTAATTACGATGGTAGTTCCAGTAGCTTTTTGTAATTCTTGAATTACTTTTCCACCAGGTCCAATCAAAGCTCCGATAAAGTTACCAGGAATAGTTCTTGTAATAATTTTTGGAGCATACTCTTTAACATCCTCTTTTGGAGATGGTAAAGTAGCAGTTAAAATATCAAGAATATGTAAACGTCCATCACGAGCTTGAGCTAATGCTTGCTCCATAATTTCATATTTCAATCCGTCAATTTTGATGTCCATTTGACAAGCTGTAATTCCTTCTGAAGTTCCAGTTACTTTGAAATCCATATCTCCTAAATGATCTTCATCACCTAAAATATCAGATAAAACAGCAAAACGATCTCCGTCTGTAATTAATCCCATTGCAATTCCAGAAACAGGACGAATCATTTGAATACCAGCATCCATTAATGATAATGTACCCGCACAAACAGTAGCCATAGAAGACGAACCGTTAGATTCTAATACTTCAGAAACGACACGAATTGTATAAGGACAATCAGCAGGAATCATATTTTTCAATGCTCTTTGTGCTAAGTTTCCGTGACCAACTTCTCTTCTTG
>CALPNL020000128.1 GCA_943324925.2 Chitinophaga pinensis
CAAATAATTATAAGGAGTTATTAAAACTTAAAGGTATTGGGGAATATACTGCTGCGGCAATAGCCTCTTTTTCATTTAATGAAGCGGTTCCGGTGGTTGATGGAAATGTATTTAGAGTCCTTTCAAGATATTTCGATATTGAAACCGATATTTCATTGGCTACAGCCAAAAAAGAGTTTTCAAATTTGGCAATGGAGCTAATGCCAAAAAACTACCCAGCGACTTTCAATCAGGCCATTATGGAATTTGGCGCATTGCAATGTGTTCCGAAAAATCCCAATTGCCAAAACTGTATTTTTAATAGTAGTTGCAGTGCTTTGCAAAAGAAAAAAGTACAAACCCTTCCCGTTAAATCAAAGAAAATTAAAATCAGTTATCGCTTTTTTAATTACCTAGTATTTGAAGATGATAAAAAACACACCCTAATTCAGAAAAGAGATCAAAAGGGGATTTGGCAAAATTTATATGAGTTCCCTCTTATTGAAACCGAAAACGAGTTGGACTTGGATGCCGTTTCGGAATTGATAATTAATAAATATCAATCTGAATATGAAATAGTTGGTGTTTCAAATTGGACCCCCAAAAGTCAAATCCATAAATTATCACACCAACATCTGAATATTAATTTTTGGAAGGTAAAAGTCAAAGGTGAAATTCCTGGCGCAACAAATGGAACTAATATTAAAAAATTTCCTTTTCCAAAAGTTATTTTTAATTTTATAGAAGAGGAATACAGTGAATTAAGTTAAAAAAGCGTACATTTGAAATTACTAAAATTTTCTAAGACAAGATGAACGGAACAATAAATAAGGTGATGCTGATTGGCTACCTAGGCGATGATGTTAAAATGCACTACTTCGACGGAGGGAATTGTATTGGTAGATTTCCTTTAGCAACAAATGAAACGTATATCAATAAAACAACCAATGAGAAAATAAATACAACGGAATGGCATAATTTGGTGGTTCGTAATAAAGCGGCAGAAATTTGCGAAAAGTATTTATCTAAAGGAGATAAAATCTATGTTGAAGGAAGAATTAAATCTCGCCAATGGCAAACCGAAGAAGGATCAACCAAGTTTACAACCGAAATTCAAGTTACAGAATTCACTTTTTTAACTACTAAAAAAGAATCTGAACCTTTTAAACCATCCAATTCTGATTCGCCTTCGGGCCTATTAGATCACGAATCGCCATACTAATTGTTTAACTAATCCCATTAAATTTGGATCCGGAACCTCCCAGTTTCACTGACTTTATTCAAAATATAGATTCTAATTTGCTTTTTGGCACCATTGGAATTTTTGTTTTGCTTTTTATATCGGCATTGCTTTCCGGTGCCGAAGTAGCCTTTTTTTCTTTGTCCCCAAAAACCCTTGACGATCTTTCAAAAACAGATTCTTCGAAGGGAAAACTAATCTTACTATTGGTTGACAAACCTAAAAAACTATTAGCAACACTTTTGGTAGCCAACAATTTTATTAATATTGGAGTCGTAATTTTATTCTCCTTTATTAGTGCCAGCTTGTTTTCGGTTATTGAATCTGAATTAATCAAATTTATTTTAGAAGTAATCGTAGTTACGTTCCTTATCTTATTATTTGGTGAGGTAATCCCAAAAGTATATGCCAATAGAAACAATTTAAAATTTGCAGAATTTGTAGTTCGTCCGTTGTTTATATTGGATAAATTACTAACGCCAATTAGTGCTCCTATGAGGGCGTTAACAATTTATTTGCATGAAAAATTGGGCAAACAAAAAGCTTATTTTACCGTTGATCAATTGTCGCAAGCATTAGAATTAACTTCATCTGAAGGCTCTTCACACGGAGAACAAAAAATATTAGAGGGCATTGTCACGTTTGGAAATACCGATACTAAACAAGTAATGAGTCCTAGAATTGATGTTTTTGCCATAGAAATTAATGAAACGTTTGATAAAATTCTTCCTAAAATAATCGAAAAAGGATATTCTAGAATTCCTGTTTATAATGACAATATTGACCATATAGAAGGCGTTCTATTCGTCAAAGATTTAATTCCGCATATTGACAAAGTCGATTTTGAATGGAAAACACTTTTGAGAAAACCATTTTTTGTGCCTGAGAATAAAAAATTAGATGATTTATTGAAGGATTTTCAAAGCATGAAAAATCATCTTGCAATTGTGGTTGATGAATACGGTGGAACCTCAGGTTTAGTTTCTTTAGAAGACGTTATAGAGGAAATAGTAGGTGACATTAGTGATGAATTTGATGACGACGACATTAGTTTTTCTCAAATAGATGAAAAAAATTACCTTTTTGAAGGTAAAATAAACCTTAAAGATTTTTATAGAATTATCGATGTTGACGAAACACTATTTGAAGAAAGAAAAGGAGAAGCGGAAACGTTAGCAGGATTTTTATTAGAAATTCAAGGGAATTTTCCTAAAAGAGGCGACCAATTAGTATTTGAAAACTGTTTGTTTAAAATTGTTTCTGTTGATAGAAAACGAATAAAACAAATAAAAGTAACGATAGAATAACTATAAATGTTCAAAAAAAATAGCACCATAATTTTACTTATTTCCTTTGCAATTAGTTTTGTTAGTTGTAAAAATGAGGCTATTCCAAAGCCATCAAGTTATTTAAGATTAGATTATCCAATGGCGGAATATTCCCATTATGAAAACGATTGCCAGTATTCTTTCGATATTAATTCAAATGCAATAATTACCGAAAAAGGGGATTGTAATTTTGAAATTACCTACCCAAACATGAAGGCAACCATTTATTTGAGTTATAAGCCGGTGAATAATAATATTAAATTATTACTTCAAGATGCTCAAAAATTGACTTATCAGCATGTTATTAAAGCAGACGATATTCTTGAACAACCTTATATCAATTCTGAGAAAAGAGTTTTTGGAATGTTTTATCAAGTAGATGGAAACGCGGCTACCAACACCCAATTTTACCTTACCGATAGTACCAATAATTTTGTAGCAGGTTCTGTTTATTTTTATGCAAAACCCAATTTTGATTCCATTATGCCCGCAGCAAGTTACATCAAAAATGATGTGCAGAATTTAATGGAAAGTCTAAAATGGAAAAAATAAGGCAGGTTTATTTATTCGAATAAAGTTTCGAAACGTACTTCCCGATTACATCAAATTCTAAATTTACTTTGGTTCCCACTTCGAAATTATGAAAATTGGTGTGCTCATAAGTATAAGGTATTATAGCAACACTAAATTCATTTTTCATAGAATTCACGACTGTTAAGCTCACGCCGTTAACCGTAATTGACCCTTTTTCAATGGTTAGATTATTCAAACTAGGATCATAATCAAAAGTATAATACCAACTTCCATTGGCTTCTTTTATCGCTTTGCAAATTCCGATTTGATCCACATGTCCTTGAACAATATGTCCGTCTAATCGGTCACCCAATTTCATGGCACGTTCTAAATTTACTGCAGCTCCAATTTTCCAATCAGACAAATTCGTTTTATCAATAGTTTCTTGAATTGCAGTTACCGAATATTCATTATTGTTTATCGAAGTAACAGTTAAACACACCCCGTTATGAGCAACACTTTGGTCAATTTTTAACTCATAGGTAATCGCTGAGGTAATGGTAAGATGAACGTTTCCGCCTTCTTTTTCGATTGCTTTGATTTCTCCAAGGGTTTCTATGATTCCTGTAAACATTTGTGATATTATTTTACTAAATTTGCGTTTCAAAATTAGCAATAAATAACGTGTAGTCATGATAAAAAAAGCAGAAAATATAATCGTTGGAATTTCAATAGGAGATTTAAACGGTATTGGAAGCGAAGTGGTGCTAAAAACCTTTGAAGATTCTCGAATGTTAGAATTTTGTACGCCTGTTATTTTTGCCAATGTAAAAATCATATCTGCTATAAAAAAAACCTTCGAATCTACTGCTGCAATTCATGGAATCGACACTTTGGAACAAATTGTAATTGGTAAAATCAATGTTTTAAATGTTTGGAAAGAGCATTTAGAATTAAATTATGGAGCCAATGATGATGCATTAGGGAAATATGCAATTAAATCCTTTATAGCTGCTACAAAAGCTTTAAAAGAAGGAAAAGTAGACGTTTTGGCAACTGCACCAATAAACAAATACAATATCCAGTCGGACGATTTTAAATTTCCAGGGCACACTGATTATTTGAACCAAGAATTGGCGGGTGACGCATTAATGTTTATGGTTCAAGACAACCTTAGAGTTGGGCTTTTAACGGATCACATTCCGGTGAATGATGTGGCATCTCACCTTACGGAGCAATTAATTACTAAAAAAATAGAGACCATAAATCAATCTTTAACTCAAGATTTTAGCATCAACAAACCTAAAATTGCTGTTTTAGGATTGAATCCGCATGCGGGTGACGGTGGCGTAATTGGAAAAGAAGACGATACTTTGTTGAAACCAGTAATAAAAAAATTATTTGAAAAAGGGACTTTGGTTTTTGGGCCTTATCCAGCAGATGGTTTTTTTGGCAATAGCCAATACGAGAAATTCGATGCAGTAATAGCGGCGTATCACGACCAAGGTTTAATTCCATTTAAAACATTGTCGTTTGGGAATGGGGTAAATTATACCGCAGGATTAGATAAAATTCGTACTTCACCAGATCATGGAACTGCTTATGATATTGCCGGGAAAGGTATAGCCAATCACAATTCATTTAAAGAAGCTGTTTTTTTAGCAATTGACATTTATAACTCCAGAAATGAGTATGGAGAAATTAGCAATAATCCACTAAAAACCAAAGAAAAGTAGTTGTAAACAAAAAAATGTTGATAACGCTTTTGATATTAGTATTATTTTATATCTTTGCACCCCGAAGTTTTGGGAAAAATTGTTGTTAGAATGAAAAAGCTAAATGAATTTTTAATTCCATTTATAGGATTAAAGTTAGGAAAACACCAATTTGAATATCAAATAAGTAAGGAGTTCTTTGATAACTTTGATTATGATGAGTTTGAGAGTGCAAACATTAAAGTAAATGTTGCTTTTGAAAAAAAAAGCACCATGCTTGAATTGAATTTCAAACACAATGGAACCATTCATGTTCCTTGTGATTTGACAAACGAAATGTTTGATTTTCCAATAAAAGGCAAACTAAAAGTAATCGTTAAGTTTGGAGAAGAATATAATGATGATAATGACGAATTATTGATTTTACCTCACGGGGAACATGAAATTAATATTTCTCAGATTATATATGAAATGATCGTTTTGTCAATACCATTTAGAAGGGTTCACCCGGGTGTAAAAGACGGCACATTAAATTCAGAGGCTTTAAAAAAGCTGGACGAATTAAGAGTTGAAGAAATAAAAAAAGAAGAAGAAATTGACCCGCGTTGGGAAAAATTAAAACAACTATTAACGGATAAATAATATAGTAAAATGGCACATCCTAAGAGAAAAATCTCCAAAACGAGAAGAGACAAGAGAAGAACACATTATAAAGCTACAGTTGCTCAAATTGCAACTTGTCCTATCACAGGAGAAGCACATTTATACCACAGAGCTTACTGGCATGAAGGTAAAATGTACTAC
>CALPNL020000129.1 GCA_943324925.2 Chitinophaga pinensis
ACCACATGGTAGGAAATGTAGGTTGGAATGAAATGAATACTTGGGTAAAATTCTACGAAGACGTTATGGGATTTGTAAATTTCTTGTCTTTTGATGACAAACAAATCCACACCGAATATTCTGCATTAATGAGTAAAGTAATGTCGAACGGAAATGGACGTATTAAATTCCCAATCAACGAACCAGCAGAAGGAAAAAAACGATCTCAAATTGAGGAATATTTAGATTTTTATGGTGGGCCAGGAGTGCAACACATTGCCATTGCTACCGACGATATTATCGCTACAGTTACTCAATTAAAAGCGCGTGGAGTAGAATTTTTATCAGCGCCACCACATGCCTATTATCAAGCAATTCCTGAAAGATTAGGAGTTCACATGGACATGATGAAAGAAGATTTGAATGCAATAGAAAAATTAGCCATCATGGTTGATGCCGATGAAGATGGGTATTTATTGCAAATTTTCACCAAGCCAGTTCAAGACCGACCAACATTATTTTTCGAAATAATTCAAAGAATGGGAGCAAAAGGATTTGGAGCTGGAAATTTCAAAGCACTTTTTGAATCTATTGAAAGAGAGCAATCTTTAAGAGGAACATTATAAAATATATTTGATTTTCTTAAATTTTTCATAAAGAAATCGACCGAAAGAGAATTATCTTTGCAAAATAAATGTTAAAGTTCATTTTTTGCTAATTATAATTCAACATTTTGAATATCTTTGTACTCAGAAATAAGGAGTGGTTTCCTCATTTTTGTATAAATTTTCATAATTTATAATTTTTTGGTTGGTTAATAGCATAAAAACTCAGTCATTATTTGATTGAGTTTTTTTGTTTTTATTACATTTGAATTAAATATTGTAAAGGCAAATAAATTAAAACCATTACCATGAAAAAATTTCTAATCTTCCTAATATTTCCTCTACTATTTAGTTTTGATGCCCAACGTGAAGACGCTTTTCAAACCGGTGAATGGTTCAAATTTAGAGTACATTACGGACTAATTAATGCAGGATATGCCACTCTTGAAGTTCAAGACGGAGTAATTAATAATAGAAAAGTGTACCACGTAATCGGAAAAGGATATTCCACAGGAATGTCAAGATTCTTTTTTAAGGTTGACGATCTTTATGAAAGTTATTTCGATAAAGTTACTGGAAACCCCTATAAATACATTCGAAAAATTGACGAAGGCGGTTATACTAAAAACCAAGAAGGATTTTTCAATCAAGCTTCGGATCGCGTTTTAGTTAAAGATTACGAAAACAAGACAGAAAAAACATTTGTTATCCCAAACAATACCCAAGATATAGTGTCTACTTTTTATTATTTGAGAAATTATCCAACCATCAATAAGTTAAAAGTGGGGGAATCGGTTGCTATTGATATGTTCTTTGATGAGGAAACTACAAAATTTAAGCTTAAATTTATCGGCCGAGAAGATCTAAATACTAAATTTGGAGAAATACCAACAATGATTTTCCGTCCTTTAGTTCAATCGGGGAGAGTTTTTAAAGAACAAGAAGCACTTACCGTATGGATTTCAGACGATGACAATAAAATCCCTGTTAGAATACAAGCGAATTTAACCGTTGGATCAATAAAAGCAGATTTAGATGGCTTTAAAGGATTAAAAAATTCCTTCACAATTAAAGTAAATTAAAAATGGAAACCCGAACTATATCAAATGAAATCCTTCAAAAATTAGAAGATAAATTTCATAAAATAAACCAAAAAACCGAAACGCATTTAGAAGGACTCCTTTGGTCTAAACCGATTACTTATTGGGATTATATCCAAACAGACGCGCTATTAAATCTTCAAGTTCAAAGAACCACACTTCCCGACGAAATGGTTTTTATCATGTACCACCAAGTAAACGAATTGTTGTTTAAAATGATTTTGTGGGAAATAGAGCAAATTTGTAAAAATGAGAATTTGGAAACTGCATTTTTTACAGATAGATTAATGAGAATTAGTCGCTATTTTGATATGTTAACCACTTCTTTTGACATCATGGGCGACGGAATGGAAGTAGATCAATACATGAAATTCAGAAATACCTTAACCCCGGCGAGTGGTTTTCAAAGTGCACAATACCGCCTTATAGAGTTTGCCTCAACGGATCTAATCAACTTAATTGATTATCGTTTTAGAGCTACCATTGATAGAAACACTCCCTACGAACACGCCTTAGAACATTTGTATTGGCAAGCAGGAGGTAAAGACCATGAAACGGGAGAAAAGTCGTACTTAATTCTAGAATTTGAAAGAAAATACAAAGCGCAATTTCTTCGATCAATGGAAGAGTACAATACCATTAATATGTGGCAAAAATTCAAACAATTGCCTGAAGCCGATCAAAAAAATCCTGAATTAATTAAAGCAATGCGACACTACGACCACACCGTAAATATTACTTGGGTAATGGGACACTTGAATGCAGCAAGAAAATATATTGAGTCAAGCGGAAAAGGGAATGGCGAAGCGACTGGCGGAAGTGATTGGAAAAAATACATGCATCCAAAATACCAAAGAAGAATATTTTTCCCGGAGTTGTGGAGCGAAGAGGAATTGAAAAATTGGGGAGCCGAAAATTAATATAAAAAACACGGTTTGAAAAAAACGTTCCTTTTACTTTTACTAATAGCATCATTATTTTCCTGTAATAAATCGGAAAAGGATAAAGGCATTACAAAAGAACCTATTGCGGTTGCGTTTGGATTTGTACTCAATCATTTTGATGTAGTTCAAGATACCATTAGGGACGGCGACACCTTTGGAAGCATCCTCGAAAAACAAAATTTAGGAGACCTAAAAGTATATGATATCGTCGAGAAAGTTAAAGACACTTTTGACGTTCGATTGATGAGAATAGACAAGCCCTATACTATTCTAAGATCCAAAGGGAAATCAAAAAAAATCCGCGCTTTTATCTACCAACCTGATCGATTGAGTTATTATGTGATCGATGTGAAAGATTCCATCAAAGTCTATAAACACATTGAACCCGTTACCATTCGTCGAAGAACTATCGCGGGAAAACTAGACGGTTCTTTATCTGAAACATTAGTAAAAAAAGGAGTTGATGGAGCATTAGCCGTTTCAATTTCTAAAGTTTATGCCTGGTCGATTGACTTTTTCAAATTACAAAAAGGCGATAAATTTGCTGTCACTTTCACCGAACGCTATATAAACGACTCAATTTATGACGGTGTAGATAGCTTGAAATGTTCCTTCTTTGAATACAAAGGCAAATTAATTTATGCTTTTCCATTTTCGCAAGAGGTCAATTCCAATAAATTGGAATACTTCGATGAGGAAGGAAAAGCGCTTAAAAACTTTTTTCTAAAAGCCCCTTTAAAATTTGTAAATATTACTTCGCGTTACTCCAAAAATAGATTTCATCCGGTGCAGCAAATCTGGAAAGCCCATAAAGGAACCGATTATGCAGCGCCATACGGTGCGCCAATTATGACTACTGCTTCTGGAGTGGTGGAACAAACTGGCTTCACCGCTGGAAATGGAAATTTTGTTAAAGTAAAACACAATAAGACCTATTCGACCCAATATTTACATATGTCCAAAATTATTGCGCGTCGGGGGCAAAGAGTAAACCAAGGAGATGTTATTGGAAAAGTGGGGAGCACTGGACTCGCAACTGGCCCTCACGTATGTTATCGATTTTGGAAAAACGGAGTTCAAGTAGACGCTTTGCGATTGAAGTTACCCAATTCTGAACCGATGAGTAAAAAGAATTTGCCTCGTTTTATGGAACAAATGACTCCCTTGAAAAAAGAATTGGATCGGGTAGCTGCAATGGAATTTAAGAGATAATAGTGGAATAAACTTAAATTTATTTAATTAGTTAATTCGTGGCTAAAAAACCTCGCCAATTTATTTTTCATAAACTACTTCTTCACAAGTACTTTACAAACATTATTTGTAAATTTGCAATTCAAAATCAAATTAATTAAGACTTCTTATAATGGCCTTACCAAATACAAATCCAACTTCAACTGCTGCTTGGAAAGCAATTCAACACCATTTTGAAACTATGAAAACGGTTTCCATGAAAAATATGTTTCAAGAAGATCCTTCAAGAGCATCGAAATTTCATATTCAGTGGAACGACTTTTTGATTGATTATTCTAAAAACAGAATCAATCAAGAAACCATGGATTTGCTAGTTAATTTAGCCAATGAAGTGCATTTAAAAGAAGCAATTTCAGCTTACTTTGATGGAGAAGCAATAAATAAAACCGAAAACAGAGCCGTACTTCACACTGCTTTACGTGCGCCTGAAAATTCAGTGGTTACTGTTGACGGACAAAATGTAATTCCAGAAATCTACGAAGTTAAAAACAAAATAAAAGCCTTTACCGATGAAGTGGTGAATGGCGTTAGAAAAGGATACACTGGTAAGGCGTTCACCGATGTGGTAAACATTGGAATTGGAGGCTCCGACCTAGGTCCAGCTATGATTGTAGAAGGATTACAATATTATAAAAATCACTTAAACGTTCATTTTGTTTCCAATGTTGATGGCGATCATGTGAACGAAATCATTAAAAAAATAAATCCTGAAACGACCCTTTTTGTAATTGTTTCTAAAACATTTACCACACAAGAAACGTTAACGAATTCAGAGACCATTCGTTCTTGGTTTTTGAAATCAGCTAAGCAAGAAGATGTGGCCAAACATTTTGTTGCGGTTTCCACCAATATTAAAAACGTAACTGAATTTGGAATCAATGCCGATAATGTTTTCCCAATGTGGGATTGGGTTGGAGGCCGTTTCTCATTATGGAGCGCCGTTGGATTGTCAATTAGCCTTGCTGTAGGATTTGATAATTTTGACAAAGTTTTGAAAGGAGCCAATAAAATGGACGAACATTTTAAAACTACTTCATTCGATAAAAACATACCAGTAGTTTTAGCTTTATTAAGCATTTGGTACAATAATTTCTTTGGTGCCGAAAGCGAGGCTTTAATACCTTATACTCAATATTTGCAAAAGCTGGCACCCTACCTTCAACAAGGAATCATGGAAAGCAATGGAAAGAGTATTGGGCGTGATGGGAAACCAGTTAATTACCAAACAGGAACGATTATTTGGGGTGAACCAGGAACCAATTCCCAACATGCTTTTTTCCAATTAATTCACCAAGGAACAAAATTAATCCCTACCGATTTCATCGGATTTGTTAATTCATTGTATGGAAATAAAGACCACCACGATAAGTTGATGTCCAATTTCTTTGCGCAAACCGAGGCATTATTAAACGGAAAAACGGAAGCCCAAGTTCGAGATGAATTTAACAAGCAAGGAGTTTCCTCTGAAAAAGCCGATTATTTAACTCCGTTTAAAGTTTTTGAAGGCAACAAACCTACTAATACAATATTGATTAATCAATTAACTCCGGAATCTTTAGGTTCTTTAATTGCCATGTACGAACATAAAATATTTGTTCAAGGGGTGATTTGGAATATTTTCAGTTACGACCAATGGGGAGTGGAACTAGGAAAGCAATTGGCGAACTCCATTTTGGATGAAATGAACTCTAAAA
>CALPNL020000130.1 GCA_943324925.2 Chitinophaga pinensis
ATGCGAAAATAGCTCAGTTGGTAGAGCGCGACCTTGCCAAGGTCGAGGTCGCGGGTTCGAGCCCCGTTTTTCGCTCAAACATCATAAATGCTCGGATGGTGCTATATTTAATTAATTTTTTTAAAAAATTAGAATATAACATTACATTCAAAAATGCTCGGATGGTGCTATATTTAATTAATTTTTTTAAAAAATTAGAATATAACATTATAAAGTTTAATGCTCGGATGGTGAAATTGGTAGACACGCTGGACTTAAAATCCAGTGAACAGCAATGTTCGTGCGGGTTCAAGTCCCGCTCTGAGTACTAAAAAGCTTCAAACTTAAGGTTTGGAGCTTTTTTATTTTAATTAAGTTTATAAATGGTCACAATCTTTAAATCTAAATTCATAAATCTAAAATCTTAATCTAAATGGGTGCTTTTGTGATCAGTAAAAGATTTGACGATTATTATAAATTTGTTTTCACTTCTAGAAAAGGGAAGGCAATATTTACCAGTTTTCGATACGAACTAAAATTTGAATGCGAGGAAGGAATAGAATATTTTAAAAATGCAATTGATTCAGTTGTTTTTGAAAAAGAAAAATCATCTGGTGGTAAGTACTTTTTTAAAATTATTTTAGAGAATACTCATTTTGCAACGAGTAGAAAATACAACACAGAATTATTATTGGAAAAAGGAATCAATGAAATTAAGAACTATGCTCATAAAGCTGAAATTCTAGATTTCACTTTAAATGAAGTGGTGTTTCCTGATTAACTTCAACTATTGCAATAAAAAAAAGCCACGCATTGCGTGGCTTTTCAAATTCTTAGAGTGTTTCTAATTATTTTGCTTCAGCAGCTGGAGCAGCTTCAGCAGCTGGAGCAGCAGCTTCAGCAGCAGGTGCAGCAGCAGTATCAACAGCAGCAGTGTCAACAGCAGGAGCTTCAACAGCAGGAGCTTCTACTGGAGCTTCTTCAGCTTTTTTACAAGAAACAGTTGCTAAAACAGCAACAAATGCTAAACTTAAAAGTACTTTTTTCATCTTACTTAGTTATAAAAGGTTAATTATTAATTCGGAGCAAAGATATAAATTTTTTAATAGTAAAAATTATTTTTTAATTTTTTTTCAAAAAAAATATTTTTGCAACTGCTAAATTATTTAACAATTACTATGCCAAAAATAAAAAAGTAATGATGAAAAAATATTTTTTTTTATTTTTAGGTTAATTAATTGTTTATCAGTGTTTTATTTTTTTAGGATGGACTAATTTTAATTCTTCAATTAAATTATTTGCCCCAGCATACTTATCAATAATGAATAAAACAAATCGAATATCTACCATTATATTTCTACAAATGCTAGGATCATAGTAAATATCACTCATTGTTCCTTCCCAAACACGATCAAAATTTAATCCTATCAAATTTCCTGTAGCATCAATTGCTGGACTTCCTGAATTTCCACCTGTTGTATGATTGGTACCAATAAAACAAACAGGCATTTTACCGTTTTCACCATATTGACCATAATCTTTCTTTTTGTAAAGATCAATTAGCTTGATTGGTACATCAAATTCATAATCGCCCGGAATATACTTTTCAATAGCACCATCTAAATAAGTAACGGGAGAATATATTGTTGCGTCTTTAGGACTATAACCGTTTACCTTCCCGTAAGTCACTCTTAATGTGCTGTTTGCATCTGGAAATATTCTAGAACCTTTGTTTAATTCTAATTGTGCTTTCATATAGGTTCTTTGTAAAGCGGTAATTCTCATATTAATTTCATCGTATTTAGGTGCAACTTCCTTTAAGAATTTGTCCGCCATACTTTTTATAACTTCAAAGCCTTTATCAGTATTTAAATTGGCAATTACCGCTTTTGCATCGCCTGTTAGCAAGTCTTTTAGACTGTTATAGCTTACTAATTTTGAATGACTATATACATCATTAGCTAGTTCGTTAGCATTAATGTTGCTTAAATTGGTTGGTAAAAATTCCTTAGGTGATTTAGTAGAATACAAATGGATCAATTGCTCAAATACTTTTTGATCCACATTACTATTAAAATCTTTATAGAAATCTGCCAATCCTGAAATTAAATTACTTTTTCTATCGTTAAAGGCTTGCTCTCCTTTTGAATTATATACTTGCTCCAATTGGTATAATTTATAACCCACACTAAGAAGTTCCGTATTTCGTAAAGCTATTTCTGAAAAATAATCTCTTGCTAAAGCATACGACTTAATTTGAGTATAGTTTTTATCGAAATCGGAAAGTAAATTCCCATATTCCATTTGTTTCCCAGCTTTTACAACTTTTTCTTGAAAGGCAACTTCCTGTTTTCTTTTTATTTCAACTGCATTTGATTTTGTTAAACCTTGAGTTTCCCCGATCCATTTCTTCCAATAATTAGCAATACTTGCATATTTAGAAGCATATTGAATTTTGATCGCGTTGTCTTTTCTCATAAATCCATCAGCAACTTTTAAGGCATGGTCACGAATTTCAATTTTTGCAGGATTTAATTCATTTACAATTTGCTCAATTGCAACAGCCGGTAAATATTCGTTTGTTTTTCCTGGATACCCAAAAACCATTGTAAAATCATTCTCTTTAACACCATCTAGTGATATCGGTAAAAAGTGTTTTGGGGTATAAGGGATATTGTCTTTAGAATAACTCGCCGGACGGTTGTTCTTGTCGGCGTAAATTCTAAACAACGAAAAATCACCAGTGTGTCTTGGCCAAACCCAGTTATCTGTATCCGATCCAAATTTTCCAATTGATGAAGGTGGAGCACCTACTAAACGAACATCTTTAAAAGTTTCAGTAACAAAAAGCATATACTGATTTCCTTCATAAAAGGTTCTGATTTTGTTTTCTTGCCAGCTTTCCTTAGGTAAAGTAGCACTTAATGAAGTAATATTTTCTTGAATTTTCTTTTGCTTTTCCAATTCAGTTGCTAATGCTGCAGTTCCTTCTAAAACTTTGGTTGTTACATCTTCAATTTTAACGATGAAAGTAACCACTAAATCTTCATTTGGTAATTCTTCAGACATTTTATATGCCCAAAAACCATTGGTTAAATAATCATGATCTACTGAAGATTGATTTTGAATAGCATCAAATCCGCAGTGGTGATTGGTTAATAGCAATCCTTTTGGAGAAATAACCTCGGAAGTACATCCACCATTAAAATGCGGAACGGCATCTTTTAAACTCGATTTATTCACTGAATAAATATCTGCAGCAGTCATTTTCATGCCTAAATTTTTCATCTCTTTTTCATTCATGCCTTGCAAAAGAGAAGGAATCCACATGCCGCCTTGTTGTGCTTGAACTTGAACTACAATAAATAATAGAAGTAATTTTAAATGTTTCATTTTTTAGTTTTTTATTCGTTAGTTTTTTTTTTGATAATATAATTAAATATAGTTTCTGTTGCATTTTTATTCATTTCAACAAAAGTGCTACAAACATGCCCTTTTTCAAGTCGCACTGCCTCGTTTTGAATTAATTTGTCCAACGCTTCGTCGAGTTCTACTTGATTTCCAATAGAAATACAGCCTTCCATTTTCACTAACGCTGTTGCTTCCACAAAATGGCTGTAATTCGGCCCAATGATTATTGGCACGCCAAATGTTGCCGGTTCTAAAATATTATGAACACCAGGATTTCCAAATCCACCGCCCACATAAACAATATCGGCGTAACTGTATATTTTTGTTAGAATACCAATAGTATCTATAATAAACACATCGTAATCTGCCAATTTTGAGGCACCGACATCCTTCAAGTTTAAAGAAGAAAACAAGACTGTTTTTTTTGAAATTTGATTTTGCAAATTAGCAATCTGGTCCTTATTTATGTTATGTGGGGCTATTATAAATTTCACATTATTCGCAGTGTTGATGTAGTTTACTAATAACGCTTCGTCTTTTGGCCAGGAACTTCCTATCACTACCGTTAAGGTATTATTTTTGAATTCTTCAATAAAATCTAACTCGTTATTTTGTTTTAATATTTCCGTAACTCTATCAAATCGCGTGTCACCAGAAACCGTAACATTGGTTTTACCAAGTTTTAATAACAGCTCCTTAGAGCTCGAATTTTGAACAAAAAAATGTTCAAATGCATCAAGAGCCTTTCTGTAAAAACCGCCATACCATTTGAAAAAAACTTGCTTTTCTCTGAAAATTCCTGAAATTAAGTACGTTGGAATTTCATTATTTTGTAAAGCATTTAAATAGTTAGGCCAATATTCATATTTAATAAAAAAGACCATATCAGGACGAACCAATTTCAAAAATTGATTTACATTCGATTGGGTGTCTAAAGGCAAATAAACGGTTACATCGGCTATAGTATTATTTTTACGAACTTCATAACCCGATGGAGAAAAAAAAGTCAATACAATTAAGTGATTTGGGAACCTACTTTTCATCCGTTCCATAACCGGTAATCCTTGTTCATATTCACCTAATGAAGCAGCATGAAACCAAATTGTTTTGTCGTAAGCCTTAATTTTATTTGATAATATTTTAAAAACGGACTTTCTACCTTCAACAAAAAGACGGATCTTATTGTTGAATAGCGCTACGATTTTTAAAATAAAATCGGCCAAAACCACTATTAAATTATATATAAATAACATTGATTGTAATTTGTGGCGCTAAAATACATCACTTTATAGAATTTTCATTGATATAACTCATTAAATAACTATTTTTGTATTCGGTTTGAAGAAAAATAGCTAGAAAGTAGCCAATAAGATCTTTGAATTCCAAAACTTATTAAATCTATTTATTGATGAAAAAAATCCAAATGGTTGACCTGAAAGGGCAATACGAAGCTATCAAAGAAACGGTAAATAATTCTATTCAAGAAGTTTTAGATACCAATACTTATATTAATGGACCCCAAGTTCATCAATTTCAAAAAAATTTAGAAGACTATTTGGATGTAAAACACGTAATTCCTTGTGCCAATGGAACCGATGCGTTGCAAATTGCAATGATGGGATTGGATTTAAAACCCGGTGATGAGGTAATTACTGCCGATTTTACTTTTGCAGCCACCGTTGAAGTAATTGCGTTATTGCAATTGACTCCCGTTTTGGTGGATGTGGATTTGGTGAACATGAATATTTCTATCGAGGCTATCAAAAAAGCCATTACGCCAAAAACAAAAGCCATTGTTCCCGTACATTTGTTCGGTCGTGCCGCCAATATGGAAGCGATTATGCGCATTGCAAAAGAATTTAATTTATATGTGATTGAAGACAATGCCCAAGCAATTGGAGCAAATTGTAAGTTTTCTGATGGCACAAAAAAGAAAGCAGGAACAATTGGACACGTGGGTTCAACATCCTTTTTTCCTTCAAAAAATTTAGGTTGTTATGGTGATGGAGGAGCAATTTTCACTAACGATGATGCTTTGGCGCACAAACTTCGTGGAATTGTAAACCACGGAATGTACGTTCGATACCATCACGATGTTGTGGGTGTAAATTCTCGTTTAGACAGTATTCAAGCGGCGGTTTTAAACGCAAAATTACCTTTATTAGATCAATATAATGCGGC
>CALPNL020000131.1 GCA_943324925.2 Chitinophaga pinensis
AAACTTTATCATTTGGCAAAGTTGGCGCCCCAATTACTGTAGCCGCCTCATCACCATATACATTGATACCGTCATAACCGTAGTGACTTCTATCTCTTCCAGCTACAGTTTTATCGTCATAATTGGTAGCGAACCAATCGGTACCTTTCATGTAAGTAAAATTTGCTTTTGTAGCAAAATAGTTATTGAATTTATGGGCAACTCTTACACCATAATCTGCAAAACTATTAACTCCTGCAGCCTGTTGGCTTGTTTGTCCGTATTTCACATAACCATTAATACCTTCACTAGTGAATGGGTTTTTACTGTTCATAAATAAAATACCGTTGAAAGCATTTGCACCATATAATGCAGATGAAGCTCCAGGAAGTAATTCCACACTTTGAACGTCAATTTCTGAAATTCCAATCATGTTACCTAAAACGAAATTTAGCAATGGAGACGAGTTATCCATACCATCTACTAACTGCATGAATCTTACGTTAGCTACTGTTGCAAAACCTCTTGTATTAATTGATTTGAAAGTCAAACTACTCGTGTTCATTTGAACCTCTTTTAGATTCTCTAAACCATCGTAGTAGGAAGGGGAAGCTGTTTTTTTGATTTCTTTTAATCCCATTCTTTCAATTGTAACTGGCGACTGTAAAACTTTTTCAGGAGTTCTAGAAGCAGAGACTACAACCTCGTCTAATACTGTGTTCTTTTTAATTGAATCTGAAACTACTTTTTGTGCAAACGAAACGCTGCAAAAAAACAATGTCAAAATAAGTAAGTGTTTTCTCATTGTGGTTTAAAATTTGTTTGTTAATGTAGCTAAATTAGTATTTATTTTCATATTTTTAAATATTCATCTAATAAATTTGATATTTAATAGATTGAGCTTGTTTAATTTAACAAATTGTCAAATTAAATCTTTAAATTTTTCACATCGTTTTTATTTAATCTGTTAATTTTATTCCACAAAGGCTTTTAATTTTAACATTTCATTAAGTAATTCGTAAAAATTTATCTATTTTCTAAAAATAAAAAAAGCGCTCTAAAATAGAACGCTTTTTTAATTTAATTTTTTGATGATTTATTCCACCGTAACCGATTTTGCCAAATTACGAGGTTGGTCTACATTACATTCTCTCATTACCGCAATATGGTAGGATAGCAGTTGTAATGGAATTGTGGTAATTAAAGGCGATAATGCATCAGCCGTTTCAGGAATTTCAATTACATAATCGGCTAAATCACGAACTTGAGTATCTCCTTTAGTTACAATTGCAATAATTTTTCCACTTCTTGATTTTATCTCTTGTATATTACTAACCACTTTGTCATAATGACCCAATTTTGGAGCAATTACTACTACTGGCATGTGCTCATCAATTAAAGCAATTGGGCCGTGTTTCATTTCTGCAGCTGGGTAACCTTCGGCATGGATGTAGGAAATTTCTTTTAATTTTAAAGCTCCTTCTAAGGCTACAGGGAAATTATATCCTCGCCCTAAATACAAACAATTATGAGAGTTTTTAAATGTTGCTGCTATTTCTTTCGCTTTATCATTGGTTTGAAGTGCTTCAATAACTTTTTCAGGAATTAATTCTAATTCTTGTAGGTACCTGTGAAAATCAGAATTGGCCATGGTTCCTTTCGCTTTTGCAATTCTTAAAGCAATCATGGTTAGAACCGTAATTTGAGTTGTAAATGCTTTGGTAGAAGCCACGCCTATTTCTGGACCAGCGTGAGTATATGCTCCAGCATGAGTTTCTCTAGAGATAGAAGACCCCACCACATTACAAACTCCAAATACAAAGGCGCCTTTTTCTTTAGCTAACTTGATAGCAGCTAAAGTATCGGCAGTTTCACCAGATTGTGAAATGGCAATAACGACATCTCCTTCATTAATAATTGGATTTCTATATCGGAATTCTGAAGCATATTCAACTTCAACTGGGATTCTTGTAAATTCTTCAATGATATATTCGGCAACTAATCCTGCGTGCCATGAAGTTCCGCAAGCTACAATTAGTATTCTTTCAGCATTTAAGAATTTTTCAATATTATCTTCAATTCCTGCCATTTGAATTAAACCGGTATTTGCGTGTAAACGACCTCTATAAGTATCTTTAATTACGCTTGGCTGTTCAAAAATTTCTTTCAACATGAAATGATCGTATCCACCTTTTTCGATTTGCTCTAAGTTCATTTGCAATTCTTGAACATAAGGATCTACAAGAGAATCGTCTTTAATTTTTCTAATTTTTAAAGGTTTATCCATTCTCACAATTGCCATCTCTTCATCCTCAAGGTAAATTGCATTGGAGGTATATTCAATAAATGGGGAAGCATCAGAGGCAATAAAATATTCATTTTCTCCTACACCAATTGCAAGTGGACTTCCTAAACGAGCTACAATTATTTCATTTGGCTTTTGCTTGTCAAAAACACAAATTGCATAAGCTCCCACCACTTGATTTAGAGCTATTTGAACGGCCTTTCCTAATTTTAAATTGTCTTTTTTTTGAACATCTTCAATAAGATTTACCAAAACTTCAGTGTCGGTGTCCGAATGAAAAACATAACCTCTATTGATTAATTCTTTTTTTAGTGGGGCATAGTTTTCTATGATACCATTATGAATGATAACTAGGTTGCCTGAATTTGAAACATGTGGATGAGAGTTAACATCATTTGGAACCCCATGGGTTGCCCAACGTGTATGTCCCATTCCGATGCTGCCATTGGTAGTTATATTAGTAGTACATAATTCTTCTAAATCAGAAACTTTGCCTTTAGTTTTACAAACTTTAAGGTTTTTTCCGTCAAAAAGCATTACTCCAGCACTATCGTATCCTCTGTATTCAAGTCTTTTTAAGCCTTTAATTACAATAGGGAAGGCTTCTCTATGTCCAATATAACCAACAATTCCGCACATATATTTTATTTTGGTTGAGTATTTTAATTAGGTTTTGTATAGTAAATTTCCAATTTTAATCGCTTTGCATAATTTGGGTCGGTTACAGGAATATTATTTCCAAATAAAACGGTCCCAAGTGGATTAAATACTGCTGCCGATGGATATTTATTAAATGGATTTACTCCAGAAATTGAATTCAAAAGCTTAGAATTTGAAGCCAAACCTATGGATTCTGTAACTACTAATCCCAATCTTACATTGGTAGAATCTTTACTAATTAAATTCATAATGTGGTTGGTAAGTCGCACTTTGTATTTTATTCCACGTTTATTATATGCCGAAGTAGCAGCATCTTTTTCAATGATTCCGCCATGTACATATTTATTATTTTTAGAATTGGATGCAACAGAATAATCCAAGTAATAATCAATTATAGGGCGGTGATTATTTAAATCGTACAAGTAAACTCTATTAGGTTCTGCCGCTCCAGTCATTTTATCTTTATCGATAAAAAAGGTAAGATTGGCTTCGTTTACTAATAATTTTTTCCCATCTGATGGATTTCTCAGATCATCTAATTCGTCTGGAATTCCGTTTGGCCCAACAGTAGGAGTACCTGCTGAAGAATATCCTCTTACATCAAGATCACCAAATAGTTTGATGATTGACATGGATCCTTCGCCCCCTTTTGGAAATAAGTTGTAGGCCCCAGTGGTTGCATTTGTATTGGATGCCAGTCCTGAAGTATATCCTAAGGCATTTTCATTTTCTAATAAATTCACCGAATTTCCTCCTAAACTAATAGCAAATTTTCTTTCTTTTGTAGAAACTACTCCAGTTGAACTAGTCACTGTAATATTATAGGTAACAATTATTTTTCCTTGTTTGAAGTTTAACAAAGACATACTCCCTTGATTTGGAGAAGACGGAGAAGCATCGACTTTAAAATATAACCCTCGGAAATAATCTTTAAATATAGAGTTATTAAATAATTTTCCGGCTGCGCCTGCGCCGAATAATTTGTCTTGAAAAAAGTTGTTTCTTAATTTTAATCGCATTCCTGGCACGGACCTAGTATCAACAACTTGAGCGCCATCAACCGTTTTGTAGGTTTTAATTTCAGCTGAACTATATATAAATTCATCGTTTTGAGACAAACTACTATCGTCATTCAAACGAACTGGGTTTTTATAGGCGTCAAAAACAGCGGTTTCTCCAGAATAATATCGTTGAATATCTAAAAAGTTAACCGCAGCATCAAGGTCACGTAAAGTGTAATTATTTTCGTAAACGCTTAGTTTAATTTTATTGAATACTTTTTTATCATTTACGATAGTAAATCCTTGAATTGAGTCCAATTCGTATGTACTATCACCAGTTGTTGCATCTTTTGAAATTAAGCGGCTAAAATAGGGTAAAGAAAGTTCAACTTTAGTAACAATAGGATTGGTTCCAATAGTTTGATTTACAGTGTCTAATACTACTTGTGACACCACGCTTGCTTTTGTTTTTCCAAAGAAGGGATTGTTATAATAACCTAAAGAATTGATGGGCAGGTTACCTGTTTCCACTTGACCGATGGCTGAATTGTAGGCTAATACTGTTTTGGAATCATCTTTAATTAAACCAAAATGGTCATTCCCAATTACATTCGATCCGATTTCATTAAAATCTTTATCACAAGCGGCAAAAAAAGCAACGATACCAACTAAAAGAAGTAATTTATAAATGGATTTATTTTGCATATTTATTTTTAAAATAAAATTATTAAACTAAATTCTTGTAGAAGTTAGTATATACTTCAGCGAATTTATCTTTCGAGGTGAAAGGTAAAAAAGGTTTCCCTGAAGTTTCTATAAATTTTGTTAAACTTGGAGACAGGTTTTCCGATGCAATTATAATTCCATCAGAATGGTTTAGCGTTGCCAAGATAATATTTTCATAATCAGGAGTTTCTAAATTTGAAATGGCCGCTTCTGGAACGCCATCAAATTTAACTTTGTTAATCATTTCAAGGTTTAAATTACCTTCAAAGGACTGACTGTAAACCGAAGTAATGATTTTAGTGTCAGAAAATAAAGCTTCATCTTTATAATAATGCTTTAAATAGATAGGCAACATGGCAGCCATCCATCCGTGAACATGAATTATATCTGGAACCCAATTTAGTTTTTTAACGGTTTCAACTACCCCTTTTGCAAAAAATATGGCGCGCTCATCGTTATCAGGGAATAACGCCCCTTCTTCATCTGTAAAAGTGGCTTTACGTTTAAAATATTCGTCGTTATCTATAAAATAGACTTGAATTCTCTCTTTTGGAATTGAGGCTACCTTAATAATTAAGGGCATATCTAAATCATTTACCACTAAATTCATTCCCGACAATCTAATTACTTCATGTAATTGATGTCTTCTCTCATTGATATTACCATATCTAGGCATGAAAATTCTAATCTGTCCGCCTTGATCATTTACCATTTTAGGCACGTCATATGACATTAGAGAAACCTCGTTTTCAGCTAAGTAGGGCACTACTTCAGATGATACATACAATATCCTCTTATCTTCCATATTAAAATTCAGTATTACTTTTGTAAATAAAAAACATGCAAATTTACAAAAATTTATGCAGTTAATAACTAA
>CALPNL020000132.1 GCA_943324925.2 Chitinophaga pinensis
ATGGATATTTTATACTTTTGCAAATGTAAATATAATACTTGAACAAAGATGAAAGCATTTTTTGAAGGAATACAATGGTTATTTGAAAACATTTTTTTCATTCCACAAAATTATTTAAGAAAACTAGAATTAGAAAATTGGTTTGCTGCCAATATTATCAATTGGATTTTCGTAATTATTTGCTTAGCTGCAATGGTTTATTGGATAAAACAATTGCAATTACACAAAGCCAACAACGAAGAATATCAAGATACAACGGCTCATTCTTTCTTCAAATAAAATTCTATAAAGAATTTATTAAAGGTCGAAACCGATATCTTTTCTATAATACATCGTATCAAAATGTAGTTTTTCTATATTTTGATACGATTTTTTTATGGCTTCTTCGAAATTATCTCCTAATGAAGTCACCGCCAATACTCTCCCTCCGTTCGTAATAATGGTATCGTTATCTCTTTTAGTTCCCGCATGAAAAACTATAGAATCGATAACGGTTTCTATCCCTGAAATCACTTTTCCATTCATATATTCTTCAGGATAACCTCCAGAAACTAACATAATTGTAGCGGCGCTTTTATCAGTAACCTCCAAATTAATCTCGTTCAGTTTTTCGTTGGCAACCGCCTGAAACAATTCAACCAAATCCGATTCTAACCTTGGAATTACCACTTCGGTTTCGGGGTCTCCCATTCTTACATTGTATTCAATAACAATTGGCTCTCCTTTTACGTTTATTAATCCAATAAATACAAAGCCTTTGTACTGAATATTGTCTTTTTTCAAACCTTCAATAGTCGGTTTTACAATTCTATTTTCTATTTTTTCTAGTAAAATAGCGTCTGCAAAGGGAACTGGTGATACGGCTCCCATTCCGCCAGTATTTAATCCGGTATCGCCTTCTCCAATTCGTTTGTAATCTTTTGCAGTAGGTAAAATTTTATAGTTTACGCCATCCGTTAATACGAAACAGCTTAATTCAATTCCGTCTAAAAATTCTTCAATTACAACCTTGGAACTTGCTTCGCCAAATTTTGCATCCACTAGCATGTTTCTCAATTCCTGTTTTGCTTCGGCTAAATCATGAATAATCAATACGCCTTTCCCAGCAGCTAATCCATCTGCTTTTAGCACGTATGGCGGTTGAAGCGTTTCTAAAAAAGCACAGCCTTTTTCCACTGTTTCTTTTGTAAAACTATCATAACCGGCAGTTGGAATATTGTGTTTTACTAAAAACTCCTTGGCAAATTCTTTACTGCCTTCTAATTGAGCTCCTTGTTTTGAAGGGCCAATTACGGGGATGTGATTTAATTCGGAATCGTTTTGGAAATAATCAAAAATCCCACTTACCAATGGATCTTCAGGACCCACTACAACCATTTCCACTTTTTCGCTCAAGGCAAATACTTTAATCGCTTCGAAATCGGTAATTTTTAAGTTCACATTGGTAGCAATGCTTCCTGTTCCCGCGTTTCCGGGGGCTACAAATAATTTTGTGCATTTATTGCTTTGGAGCATTTTCCATGCTAATGCGTGTTCTCTTCCTCCTGAACCTAATAATAAAATAGTCATTTTGTTGTGATTGTTGTGTGGTGCAAAAATAATTTCTTTTGCGTTTAAATTGGCATGAAAACCCAAAAAAATACAAATGGAGCAAATTAATTTTCGAAACGAATTGTAGTAGGAAAAAATATAGCGGTTAATAGGCTTTTTTTTCTCCTTTTATGATATTGATAACGGTGAGGACAATTATTTTTAAATCCAAGATTAGCGACCAGTTGTCGATGTAGAAAACGTCAAATTTAATTCGGTTGATCATGTCATCATCCGATTCTATTTCACCTCTAAATCCTTTTACTTGAGCCAATCCGGTGATTCCTGGTTTTACATAGTGTCTAACCATATATTTTTTTATTTTATTCCCGTAGGATATATTTTGGCACCACAAGTGGGGTCTAGGACCAACAACCGACATTTCTCCAAATAACACATTGATAAATTGAGGCAATTCATCCATGCTGGTTTTTCTCATAAATTTACCGGTTTTGGTAACTCTTGGGTCATTTTTAGACGCTTCAGATTCCGTATCTTCATTTAATTTCATGGATCGAAACTTATAACAAAAAAACTCTTTTTCCTCTAAACCTGGTCTTCCTTGCTTAAAAAATACAGGCCCTTTTGATTCTAATTTGATTAAAATAGCCAAAATTGGAATCATCCAAGAAAGCAGCAATACAATTACCAGTAATGAAAATATTATATCGAAGACTCTTTTTATTGTTTTAATGGAAGGTTCGTGCAAAATTGTTTTTTGCATAGTTAATACCGGGAACATTTCAAGATAATTTATCTTTAAATTCTTAGAAAAAATCTCTTTGGCGCCAGGGATAAATTTGATATTAATTTTATTTGAATCGGCAAATTCAACCATGTTGATGGTTTGATCGTTCGTCATTTCCTCTAATGAACTGTAAATTTCGTCGACTTTATTATTAAGCACAAAGTTTTTTAAATCTTCCAAATTTCCGGAGACTTCAGGCGATTTGCTTTTGTTTGAAAAGTACCCTAAAAAGCGATAGCCGTAATCGATTCTATCTTCAAAAAGTTCTTTTAGGCGAACTGATTCTTCTGTATGGCCAATTATAACAACGTTTCTATAATTACTGCCGGTAATTATTCTATATTTTTTTAAATAATAGAACAGTAAAAATTTAAAAATGGTTATTAGAATTGTACAAAAAATGATATAATATAAAACTGCTTTTTCATTAAAAACAACTTCTTGTGTAAACGGGTAATAGGCAATAATTAAAAGGGAAAATAGGGAACACTGTTTTAAAATTTTAGCGAGAATTTCAACAGGAGTTGTAAATCTAAAGACCTCATAAAATTTTATTAGAAAGGCAATAACAGACCATGAAATTAACAAATAGCCAATATACGCGTTGAATTTAGATACCAATCCTTCAAAAAAATAAATGCCCAAAATAGCTATTACTAATAAGTCAAATACAATGCTTATTGGTCTTATATATTTTGAATATCTACTTGATTGAGCTGACGTCATTTTATTTTATATATCCTGTAAAATCTTTGTGTTCTTCTTTTAACAGCTCTTCTTTAGATAGTGATTTGAAATAATCATAGGTTATTTTCATTCCTTCTTCTCTAGAAACTTTCGCTTCCCATCCCAAAATGTTTTTCGCTTTAGTAGTGTCAGGTTGGCGTTGTAAAGGATCGTTAATTGGAAGCGGATGATATACTACTTTTTGATTGGTGCCTGTTAATTTAATTATTTCGTCTGCAAAATCTTTTATAGTAATTTCATCAGGATTTCCAATGTTTACTGGGTAAACATAATCGGAATGAAGCAGTCTAAAAATTCCTTCCACTTGATCGTCAACATAACAAAAAGAACGCGTTTGCATGCCGTCACCAAAAATGGTTAAATCTTCTCCCCTAAGTGCTTGACCTATAAAAGCTGGAATAACTCTACCGTCATTGAGTCTCATTCTAGGGCCATAGGTATTAAAAATTCTTACAATTCTTGTTTCTACACCGTGAAAAGTATGATACGCCATGGTGATCGATTCTTGGAATCGTTTTGCTTCATCATAAACCCCTCTTGGTCCGATGGTGTTCACGTTGCCATAATATTCTTCTGTTTGTGGATGTACTAATGGATCTCCATAAACTTCTGAGGTAGAAGCAATTAGAATTCTAGCGTTTTTAACCCGCGCTAAACCTAAAAGATTGTGTGTTCCCAGGGAGCCCACTTTTAAGGTTTGAATTGGAATTTTTAAATAGTCTATAGGGCTTGCTGGTGAAGCGAAGTGTAATATATAATGTAATTCTCCTGGAACATGAACAAATTTTGTGATATCGTGGTGGTAAAATTCAAAATGTTCCAGTTTAAAAAGATGTTCTATGTTTCTTAAATCTCCCGTTATTAGATTATCCATTCCAATAACGTGGTAACCTTCTTTAATAAAACGATCACATAAATGAGAGCCTAAAAAACCTGCGGCTCCGGTAATTAAAATTCTTTTCATATTTGGTTGTGATTTCGTTTTGCCTAATATTGTGTTATAAACGTTAAAATTTTTATAATATTATATTAATTAGAAATTGTTTTTTCAGTTTTTATTTTAGTGTTTAATAGACAATACATTACGATAAAAAAAGTAACTCCTCTTTGTCTCCAGAGGAATGATTCCGTAAAAAATAGTGAAATCATTAAAGCCGAAAAGGCAATGTGAAAGTAGTTTTTGGAGCCGATAGCATTTCTAGTTGACAAAGCGAGCATGATTAATAATAACAAGAATCCAAAGACCCCTAATTCCGCAAATGTTTGAATATATTGATTGTGGAAATTCATCTTTTGGTAGCCTTCTTGATTTTCATCCCCTAAAAAAAGATTGTATTGAACTCCTTTTTCTTCAATTTTAGCATAAGAGGCGTCCAATCCAAATCCTTTCCAAAAAATAGCTTCTTCTTGCATAAATTCTATGAAAATTCTAAATTGATACACCCTAAAAGCGGTTCCAGGGAAAAAATCATTCGGCTTAAAAGTCTCGTTGGTCCACGCTTGTTTAATACTTACATTGTATACTTTTTCTGCCCCTTTACTAATGACGTCGTTAATACTACTATCGGTCATTATCGTTTCATATTCTTGCTTAAAACGCTCTTTTACTTTTCCAATAAATGGAAGAGAAAAAAGAAGAACAAGTATTAAAATCAAATTTCTAAGGCGTAATTTTTTTGCTGTTTTAGAAAAAAACAAATAGTAGAATCCTAATAGACCTATGAAAACAACGACAATGTTTTTAGACGATAATAAGAAAACCATTAAAAACAATAGCGCTAAAGCCGATTTATCAAAGTTGGTTTTTATTGGTTTAACCAAAAAATAAAAAAAGGAAACAGCCATGTAAACAGACACATGAATGGCATTAACATCTTTTGTAACTAACTCATGGTAAAAGAAAACAGACGGGTCCTGATTGATAACATATTTTACGATTGCTTTTACTAGATAGAAAAGGGAAAAAGCGACCATTCCGTAACTAAACCCTTTAATGATTTTATGCTTTTCAAAATCCGAAAAGGAACGAAATAATAGAAAACAAATCGGGAACAATAGAAGTGGTAATTCTTTAAAAATGGCGACAATCGTTCTTTCTTTATCAACTGACCAAGTAAAAGACAAAAGCATTATAAGGTATAAAGCTATTGGAAAAATTAAATGGTTGTCAAAGCGAATGTTCTCTTTTTTAAAACTGAAAAGGGTAATAATTATCAATAAAGTGAGTGAAATACTATTGAATGCATAGCCTAAAGGAATACACAATAACGCTAGTAAAACAAATAATAACGAAGGGTGGTTATTATATTCCTGCTTTAGATTTTGAAATACATTCTTCGAAAAGTTGAAGATATTCTCCATTTATTTTATCCCAATTAAATTCATTTTCAATCGCGTCAAAGTTGTTTTGAACTAATTGCAAGTTATCATTTTTTTTGATTGTATCTAAAA
>CALPNL020000133.1 GCA_943324925.2 Chitinophaga pinensis
CAATCAATAAAGAATTTGATAAAATCCAAGAGGATTTGAAAGAGTTGCAGAAAGAAAATAAAGAGTTAAAATCACCAATAGACCTTCCTAAAGAGGCTGAAAAGGAAAACAGCATTAACGAAGATTTGAAAAAAGCCACAGACGAATTGCAGAAACAAAATAAGTCCAAGGCTAAACCAAAACAAAAGAGCGCCTCAAAGAAAATGAAGGAAATGAGCAGCGACATGAAGGAGGGAATGGCGGACGCAGAAATGGATCAGCTAGAGGAAGACGTAAAAATGCTTCGTCAGATCCTAGATAATTTGCTTGCGTATTCCTTTTCTCAAGAGGATTTAATGAAGCAATTTAAAGGTTTAAAACGGGGGTCACCCTCGTTTAATAAGGATTTAAAAATCCAGCAAAACCTGAAACAGCAATTCAAACATATTGACGACAGCTTGTTTGCAATGTCGTTAAGAAACCCAAGAATCGCCGAAAATATTACCCAAGAAATAGGAAACGTTCATTATAACATTGATAAGGCGTTAGATGATTTTGTAGATTCCCAAATTTCAAAAGGCCTTTCACGCCAACAATATGCAATTTCTGCCTCAAATAAACTGGCGGATTTTCTAAGCGCTACGCTAAGCAATATGCAATCAGAAATGAAAATGTCCGGCTCTGGCAAAGGTGGTAAACCCAAACCAGGTAAAGGGCAGGGATCTGGAATGCAGCTTCCGGACATTATAAAAAAGCAAGAAGGACTTGGTGAAAAAATGAAAGAGGGGATGAAAAAAGGGAATAAGCCAGGAGAAGGAACCAAGCCCGGACAAGGCGAAAAGGGCAAGTCTAAAGGGGACGGGAAATCAGGAAATGGCGACACCCCAAACGGAGAAAGCGGTGACGATGGCGAAGGCAATGCCGGCGAAATCATGAAAATATATCAAGAACAAAAACAACTTCGCGAGGCATTAGAAAATGCCCTAAATAAAGAAGGCATGGGCGGCAATGGCCAAAATGCGATGGAGCAAATGAAGCAAATTGAAAAGCAATTATTGAACAAGGGTTTCAACAACGAAACGCTACAGAAAATATTGAATTTACAATATGAGCTTTTAAAATTGGAAAAAGCAGCCCAACAGCAAGGCGAAGAAAAGAAGCGACAGTCGCAAACCAATCAAAAACAATTCAATAACCAAAGCAAGCCGCTTCCTGCGAATTTGCAAGAATATCTCAACAGCATTGAAATTTTAAACCGACAAACCTTACCTTTGCGTTCCAATTTTAACCAGAAGGTTCAAGAATATTTTAAAAACAATGATTAGTTTTAATTACGAAACCGAATTTGAATTGCAGAACGAGTCCGATTTTTCCAAGTGGCTTTCGGAGGTAATTCTTTCTGAAAACAAAAAAGAAGGGGAGATCAATTATATTTTTTGTGACGACGACTATTTGTTGGAAATCAACCAGCAATATTTGGATCACGACACCTTGACCGACATCATAAGTTTCGACTATTCCGTTGGAAATGAGATAAATGGAGATATTTTTGTGTCGGTTGAACGGGTAAAAGAGAACGCGTCCGACTATAAAGTGACTTTCCACGAAGAAATTCAACGTGTTTTAGTTCATGGGATTTTGCATTATTGCGGATATAAAGATAAAACCGAATCTGACGAGCTTATTATGAGAGCTAAAGAAGAAGAGAAGATGAAAATGTTTCACGTGGAACAATAACTATCAGAAGCGAAATTTTAGGCTTCTCGAGAATTTATTTTCCCGCTTTCATTCCAAATCTCTCGAAAAATTTCTCGAGGATTTTCCCTTCAATCCGGGCTATTATTTTTTGTATTTTTGCATTTGAATTGTCAGAAAAAAATGTTTCACGTGGAACACAGTTATAACGATTATTAAATAAAAAGAAATTGTTTCAAGATACTTACGATGTTATTGTTGTTGGTGCCGGCCATGCCGGATCAGAAGCCGCTGCCGCTGCCGCTAATTTAGGAGCCAAAACCTTATTGGTTACCATGAGCTTGCAAAACATTGCCCAAATGTCTTGTAATCCCGCCATGGGAGGAATTGCTAAAGGTCAAATTGTAAGAGAAATTGATGCGCTGGGAGGTTATTCAGGGATCGTATCTGACAATACCGCCATCCAATTCAAAATGTTGAACAAATCAAAAGGCCCTGCAATGTGGTCGCCGAGAGTTCAAAGTGACCGAATGCGATTTGCCGAAGAATGGAGATTGATGTTGGAGCAAACCCCCAACCTTGACTTTTATCAAGAAATGGTATCGGGATTAATTATCGAAAACGGACAAATAAAAGGGATTAAAACCTCTTTGGGAATTCAAATAAAAGCGAAAACGGTAGTGCTTACCAACGGGACTTTTCTAAACGGATTAATTCATATTGGTGAAAAACAATTTGGAGGAGGTAGAGCCGGCGAAAGCGCTGCTTACGGTGTTACTGAAGATTTAGTAAAAGCAGGATTTGAATCGGGAAGAATGAAAACAGGAACCCCGCCAAGAGTCGATGGAAGGTCTTTGGATTATTCTAAAATGAATGAGGAGAAAGGCGATTTAAAACCAGATAAATTCTCTTATTCAGACATTACCAAACCACTATCTCTCCAAAAATCGTGTTACATGACGTACACTTCTTTGGGTGTTCATGACATTTTAAGAGAAGGATTTGACCGGTCTCCGATGTTTAACGGAAGAATAAAAAGTCTTGGGCCAAGATATTGTCCTTCCATTGAAGATAAAATAAATCGATTTGCCGATAAAGAAAGACACCAGTTATTTGTGGAGCCCGAAGGATGGAATACCGTTGAGGTTTATGTAAATGGATTTTCAACCTCATTGCCTGAAGACATCCAATTTAAAGCATTAAGTTCAGTTGTAGGTTTTGAAAAAGTTAAGTTTTTCAGACCGGGTTACGCCATCGAATACGACTATTTCCCCCCAACACAATTAAAACACACGCTAGAAACGAAGTTGGTAGAAGGACTTTATTTTGCTGGACAAATTAATGGAACTACAGGTTATGAAGAAGCAGCGTCACAAGGATTAATGGCAGGAATCAATGCGGCATTAAAAGTTCAAGAAAGAGCACCTTTAATTTTGAAAAGAGACGAAGCTTATATTGGGGTTTTAATCGACGATTTAATTACTAAAGGAACCGAAGAACCTTATAGAATGTTTACTTCTAGAGCGGAGTTCAGAACGTTATTGCGTCAAGACAATGCCGATTTTCGATTGACACCACTTTCCCATGAAATTGGATTAGCGTCAGAAAAACGTCTTCGAAGAATGGAACACAAGCTTAATGAATCTGAAAAAATGGTGGCTTTCTTTAAAGAAACTAGCATTACACCAGCAGAAGCAAATCCTATTTTAGAAGCCAAAGAAACCGCCTTAATTGATCAGTCCGACAAGATGTTTAAAATGTTTTCTCGCCCTCAAATTGACCTTGAAGACATGATGAAATTAGACAAGGTTAATGATTATATAGATGCAAATGATATCGATTTGGAGATTTTGGAACAAGCAGAAATCCAAGTTAAATATTCAGGATATATTGAAAAGGAAAGAAACAACGCCAATAAATTATTGCGTTTAGAAGATTTAAAAATCCCAGAGGATTTCGATTACAACAACATCAAATCGATGTCGATAGAAGCCAAGCAAAAACTTTCAAAAATTAGACCTGTAACCATTTCACAAGCCTCTAGAATTAGCGGTGTTTCCCCAAGCGATATTTCAGTTTTGTTAATTTATATGGGGCGTTAATGATTTCTGATTTTAGATTGCAGAATGCTAATGTTCCACGTGAAACTACTTTGTTAAATCTCGCTATTATTGAGCTGTTCCGATTTTCAGTTTAAAATTTCAATATTAAAATATGGATATTTCTAATAAAAAACATTTTCTTACCGTAATTGATTATTCGGTTTCTAAGGAGGCTTTCGACTTGTATTACGATCAAGATTTAGATATGTTAATTACTTCGCCGCAGCCTTCTCCTGAAAATCTAGGGAAGTATTATGAAAGTACCGACTATATTTCTCACACGGATTCAAAACGCTCCTTATTTGAAAAAGCCTATCATTTTGTAAAAGGAATTGCATTAAATAACAAATTAAATTTGATTAATAATTGCAGTGCCACAAAGGGCAATTTATTAGATATTGGAGCCGGAACCGGAGATTTTTTATTAACCGCCAAACAAAATGGTTGGAACACTATTGGGGTGGAGCCAAGCGAAAAAGCCAAAGGAATTGCAATTAATAAAGGAATCAAATTTTCAGATTCTACACAAGAATTAGAAAGTCACTCTTTTGATGTAATTACCATGTGGCATGTTTTAGAGCATGTTCCCAATTTGGAAATTCAAATTGGAGAATTAAAAAGATTGGTTAAACCAAATGGAACTATAATTATTGCGGTTCCTAATTATAAATCTTACGACGCTAATTATTACGGGAAATTCTGGGCTGCATTTGATGTGCCAATTCACTTCTGGCATTTTTCCAAAACAGCGATCCAATTGATTTTTGAAAAAGAAAATATAAAATTAGAAAAAGTACTTCCAATGAAGTTTGATTCATTTTATGTGAGTTTGCTTTCGGAAAAATATAAAAATGGCAAAATGAATTTTGTAAAAGCAATTTGGATTGGGTTAGTGTCAAATTGGAAAGCAAAAAGAAGTTCCGAATATTCTTCGCACATTTATGTGTTAAAAAACGACCAAAAAGCAATTTAAAGCGATTTAAAAGGTGTTTTTTCGGGTCGGCATAAATTATAGTGTTGTTTTTGTAAAATTAGCGGAAACGAGCTTAAATAAATCCAGTTTTTATAACTTATTATTATAGCAATCTAAAAAGCTATTATAAAAACTTATAGTTTCCAAAAAGGACAATTTTCAAACATTTTAGTTATTAAATTAAAATTTATACTTTTACCAACAATTAAAAAATCAATATCAAAAAAAGGATGAAAAAATCATTAGTAATTATCGCAATCGCATTTTCAATTATCTCATGCAATAAAAAAGCAGAAGTTACCTCAACCAAAACCGCTTATGTAGATACCTCAAAATTGATGATGGAGTCTACCGAAGCAAAAGACATTGAAGCTAAATATAAAGCCAAATCACAAGAAATGGGTAAAGAGCTTGAAATCGAAATTGCAAAATTTAAAGCCGAAGCAGGTAGTTTTCAAAAAAATGCTCAAATGAATGGCCAAGCTTGGGCGCAACAAAAAGGAGCTGAGTTACAAAAAAGAGAGCAACAACTTCAATATGCGGAACAATCTATAGCACAACAATTGCAACAAGAAAGTGGCGTAGAAATTGATTCTGTAGTAAGCAACGTTAAAAAGTTTATCAAATCTTACGGTAAAGAAAAAGGATACGCCTATATTTATGGAACTGGAGACGCCGCTTCGATATTATACGCAGAAGATAAATATGATATCACTAATGAGTTAATTAAACTTTTAAACGATAAGTACAAAGCTTCTAAATCTGAAGTTAAATCAGATG
>CALPNL020000134.1 GCA_943324925.2 Chitinophaga pinensis
GAGATGCTACGCCAAATGTAGTATTGAATACTTTATATAAATTCACCCAATTACAAGCTTCTTTCAGTGTAAATAATATCGCCTTGGTAAAAGGTCGTCCACAAATGTTGAATTTGAAGGATATGATTCATTATTTCATCGAGCACCGTCATGATGTAGTGGTTCGTAGAACTCAATTTGAATTAAGAAAAGCGGAAGAGAGAGCCCATATTTTAGAGGGGTTAATCATTGCATCTGATAATATTGACGAGGTGATTGCTTTAATTCGTGGATCAAAAAATACGGATGAAGCAAGAGAAAAATTAGTAGAAAGATTCAAATTATCTGATATTCAGTCTCGTGCAATTGTTGAAATGCGTTTGCGTCAATTGACAGGATTAGAACAAGACAAATTAAGAGCAGAATTTGAAGAGTTAATGAAATTAATAGAGCACTTAAAAGCTTTATTAGCCGATGTTAATTTGAGAACAGAAGTAATTAAAGAGGAGTTAATTGAAATTCGTGATAAATATGGTGACGCTCGTCGTTCAACTATTGAATATTCAGGTGGAGACGTAAGCATTGAAGATTTAATTGCCGATGAAAATGTGGTAATTACCATTTCTCATGCGGGTTACATCAAGCGAACCAACTTAACAGAATACAAAACTCAGAATAGAGGAGGAGTTGGACAGAAAAGTGCTGGTACAAGAGATCAAGACTTTTTAGAACACCTATTTGTGGCAACAAATCACCAATACATGATGTTCTTTACTCAAAAAGGAAAATGTTTCTGGATGAGAGTCTATGAAATTCCTGAAGGAAGTAAAACAGCTAAAGGTCGTGCATTGCAAAACTTAATCAACATTGAAAGTGATGATAAAGTAAAAGCATTCATTTGTACACAAGATCTTAAAGATAAAGTTTACACCAATAGTCATAACTTAATTATGGTGACTAAGAAAGGCCAAGTTAAGAAAACATCATTGGATAAATATTCAAAACCTCGTGTAAACGGAGTTGCCGCAATTACTATTAAAGAAGGTGATGAATTATTAGCAGCTCAATTAACAGATGGAAATAGCCAAATTATGATTGCTGTTAAATCAGGTAAAATGGTTCGTTTTGAAGAAAGTAAGACTCGTCCAATGGGAAGAACGGCTTCTGGGGTTCGCGGAATTACTTTAAAAGATGAATCTGATGAAGTTATTGGAATGGTGTCTGTAAATGACATGGAAAGTGAAATTCTTGTGGTAGCTGAAAATGGTTACGGAAAACGCTCAAGCATAGAGGAATACAGAATTACCAATCGAGGTGGTAAAGGAGTTAAAACTCTTAATATTACTGAAAAAACAGGTAAATTAATTTCCATCAATTCAGTTACTGATGCTGATGATTTAATGATTATCAACAAATCTGGATTAACTATCAGAATGGCTGTAGAGGATTTAAGAGTAATGGGTAGAGCAACGCAAGGTGTTAAACTGATTAATATTAAAGAAAATGATTCTATTGCTGCGGTAACGAAAGTTATGAAAGACGAT
This sequence comes from Chitinophaga pinensis, assembly GCA_943324925.2. GTDB lineage: Bacteria > Bacteroidota > Bacteroidia > Flavobacteriales > Flavobacteriaceae > Flavobacterium. The sequence goes on from CALPNL020000134.1 coordinate 1,524, forward strand.
GTTGAAGAAGTGGTAGTTGATGAGGAAGGAAATGTAATTGAAGCTGCTTTAATCGAAAGAGTGAAACCAGTTTTAGAAATCCTTGAAGACGACGGAGTTGCAGATGACGATGACGATGACGACGATGAAGTTGTTGAGGACGAGGACGAAGATTCTGATGATGACTCTGACGACGAAAATGAAGATTAATTAATTTAAAATTTATAAATATGAAAAGTAAAGTTCTATTACTTGTATCATCAATCCTTATTTCAACCGCAGCATTTGCGCAAAAGGAGGAATTAAAAACGTTAAAGAAAATATACGGAAGAGAAAAAATTTCTGATTCTGATATGGAACTTTACAAAACTACATTAGTAAATGGTGAATCTTTAGTTGCCGGATCTACCGAGGATGACAAAGTTTATTTTGCTTATTATAAATCAGTTGCACCAATCTTAGAAATGAACTCGGCATTAATGAATCCTGCTAAAAGCACTGATCCATCCTTGGCTTCTAAGATTTTATCTGTTGATAAAGTAAATCAATTTGTTGCTGTTGCAAATTCAACTAAGGACTATGAGAAAAAATCGGGCAAACAAGTTTACACCAATGATATTAATCAAAAAATTACTGCACTAAAACCAATTTTGGTGAATTATGCAGTTTCTTTATCCAATGTGCCTAATTATAAAGATGCTTCAATAGTATTAGCAGCTATTTATTATTTAGACAATACTGATTTAGAAAAATTATATTTTGCTGCCAATTATGCAGTAAACGCTAAAGATTATAGTCTGGCTTTGGTATATTATTTACTATTGAAAGAAAAAAATTATTCTGGTGAAGGCGAAGGTTTATATGCTATAAATATTAAAAGTCAAAAAGAAGAAACCTTCAATTCCAAATCGGAGAGAGATATTTATATAAAAGCGGGTACTCATGAAAAACCACGGGATGAAAAATTACCTTCTAAGAGACCTGAAATCTATAAAAATATAGCTTTAATCTACCTTGAACTTGGAAAATCTGCTGAAGCAAAATCTGCAATTCAGGAAGCAAGAAAAGAAAACCCAGATGATGTTTCTTTAATTATTTCAGAATCAAATATTTATTTGAAAGAAAATGATATGGTTTCTTACAAAAAATTAATTTCTGTAGCATTAGAAAAGAATCCAAATAATGCTGATTTAGTTTTCAATTTAGGGGTAATTAGTTATAACAATAAAGAATTATTAGATGCGGAGAAGTATTATTTAAAAGCGGTAGAGTTAGATCCAAAGTACGGGAATGCTTACCTAAATTTAGCTATTTTGAAATTAGACGCTGAAAAGATATTAATTGATAAAATGAATAAATTAGGGACTTCTACTGCTGAAATGAAGAAATATGATGTCTTGAAAAAGCAACGTGAAGACGTATATAAAAGCGCTATCCCTTATTTAAAAAAGGTGGTAGAATTAGATCCTCAAAATGTTGAAGCGATCAAAACATTGATTGGAGTTTATAATGCAATTGAAATGTTTGATGAAGCTAAAGTTTTAAAAGCTCAGTTAAAGAAATAATATTCTAAACAACGCAAAAAAAAATCCCGACTAATTGGTCGGGATTTTTTTATATAATTTTTTTGATGACTCTTAATTTATGAGTATGTCTGTTGGTTTCAGCATTGTAAATTCCTAAGTGATCAATTCTATCAATTCTAACTTTACCGCTGGCGTGAATAATATAATTGTTTTCCATTATTATTCCCACATGAATGATGTTACCTTCCTCGTTGTCAAAAAAGGCCAAATCTCCAGGTTCGCTCTCTTCAATAAAACTCAAGGGTACACCTTGGGAAGCTTGTTGAGATGCATCACGTAAAAGATGGTAGCCATTTAATTTATAAACCATTTGCGTAAATCCAGAACAATCAATGCCAAATGGAGTTTTCCCTCCCCATAAATAAGGTGCGTTCAAATACATGAATGCAGTTTTTATCAACTCTGATTTTGGTTTTATGCCACTAATTTTAGCTCCTTCAAAGTCATAATTGAACTTATTGATATTGGAGTCCCCTAAAAATGACAATGACGCTCCGAGTGGAATAGGCATCATAAAATTATTATTACCGGTAATGTAATCAATTAAATCCCCATTCAATATAACCTCTTTTTCTGAAATTGATTTGTACTCTTCTTTTGAAATAGGTTGAAATTGTTTGGTATCTATCCAGCCTTCGTAGTTATCAAATTGTAATTTGATTTTGGCCCATTGTTTTTGCTTTTCTAACACCTCAAAATGTTCGCCAAACAACACTTGTGAAACAATTTCACTCCGATCGTTAGGTTCTATTCTTAAGGGAATAATCGCTAAATTACAAATGCCAAACATACTTAATTATTCTCTTTCAATTACTATTGCTGAAGCACCTCCACCGCCATTACAAATTGCAGCGGCACCAATTTTTGCATTATTTTGCGCTAAAACATTGATCAAAGTTACAATTATTCTTGCTCCTGAACAACCTAGTGGATGTCCTAAAGAAACTGCTCCACCATTCACGTTTACTTTGGATGCCTCCAATCCTAAAATTTTTGAATTGGCTAAACCAACAACAGAAAATGCTTCATTAAATTCAAAAAAGTCAACATCATTAACAGATAAGCCTACTTTTTCCAATGCTTTTGGCAATGCAACAGATGGAGTAGTAGTGAACCATTTTGGTTCTTGAGCGGCATCGGCATAGCTTTTAATGAACGCTAATGGCTTTAATCCTAATTCATTTGCTTTTTCCTCGCTCATTAATATTAGTGCCGCAGCACCATCATTTATAGTTGAAGCGTTTGCAGCCGTTACAGTTCCTTCTTTTGTAAATGCAGGAGCTAATGTTGGAATTTTATCCAATTTTACATTGGTATATTCTTCGTCTTTATTTATAATTATTGGTTCTCCACGTCTTTGAGGGACAGAAACAGGAACAATTTCAGAATCAAATTTTCCTGCTTCCCATGCTTTTGCTGAACGCTGATACGATTGAATTGCAAAAGCGTCTTGTTCTTCGCGAGAAATTTTATATTCTGTTGCACATAAATCTGCTGAAACTCCCATTGCAGAATTGTCGTAGGCATCAGATAAACCATCTTTTTGCATTCCGTCAATCATTGCGGCAGGGCCAAATTTATATCCATTTCTTAAATGTAAATAATGTGGAATCAAGCTCATGTTTTCCATACCTCCAGCAATTACAACTTCGGCATCGCCAGCCATAATCGCTTGAGCTCCTTGCATAACTGCTTTCATTCCTGATGCGCAAACTTTATTAATAGTGGTCGCTATAGTTTTATTTGGTAGTCCGGCTAATAAAGCTGCTTGACGCGCTGGTGCTTGACCCACTCCAGCTTGAACAACATTCCCCATAATCACCTCATCAATTAATTCAGGGTTTAAATTTATTTTATTTAAGGCACCTTTAATAGCTGCTGCTCCAAGTTGCGGAGCGGTTACTGTTGATAATCCGCCCATAAAACTACCAATTGGAGTTCTTACTGCGGAAACAATTACTACTTTTTTATGTGTCATTACTGTTAGTTTTAGACTGCGAATTTAATCATTTTGGGTTAATAGTAAATTACATTTATTGGAATATTATAAACACTTTTATAATTAATTCAAATTCTTTAATTGATAATACGTAGTAAATTCATTGCTATTTTTGTAATAAATTTGGGCTATTAACTTGATTGTTAATGATTTTAATATCACCTATAAAAAACATTTAAAAAATCCGAGCAATAATTTGTAAAATATAGATTAGAACGTTACATTTGCATCCGCTTTAAGAGAAGAGAAATCTTCGAAGGAGAGTTGCCTGAGTGGCCGAAAGGACATGTTTGCTAAACATGCGTATGGGAAACTGTACCAAGGGTTCGAATCCCTTACTCTCCGCTTTTTAATGTTTTATTCGGGGTGTAGCGTAGCTCGGTTATCGCGCCTGCTTTGGGAGCAGGAGGCCGCAGGTTCGAATCCTGCCACCCCGAC
>CALPNL020000135.1 GCA_943324925.2 Chitinophaga pinensis
GCTCCGTTGTATTCAGCAACTTCTTCACCCATTAAATATACGGCTTCATCGCGACGCATTTCTTCACTCATTGCTTCAGCAATCGCTTCTCTAAATTGTATAGTTCTCATATTATGAATATGTGTTTCTTAAATTTTGAGCAAAAATAAATATTTTATACCATTTTAACCATATAAATCTGTAAAATTATTTGGAGCTTTTTCCTGCTTTCCTCTTTATCCTCGCCTAAAAGCGAGGGATACCGCTTCAATCAGGGCTACGAAATCGATTTAGTATTGACCAATTGTTGAAAAATAATATGCACGCATAGTAAATTGAATTAAATTAATTACTAATTTAGTGGCCGAAAATAGTTTACCTAAAATTTTACCTAAATGAATATATTAGTTTGCATCAGCCACGTTCCTGATACTACTTCAAAGATCAATTTTACTAATAACGATACTCTTTTCGATACTAATGGAGTGCAATTTGTAATCAATCCAAACGATGAATTTGGATTAACTCGTGCCATTTGGTTTCAAGAACAACAGGGAGCAAATGTTACAGTTGTAAATGTTGGAGGTCCAGAAACAGAACCAACTCTTAGAAAAGCACTAGCTATAGGTGCTAATGAAGCCATTAGAATTAATGCTGACCCAACAGACGGGTTTTTTGTTGCAAAACAATTAGCCGAAGTGATTAAAAATGGAAACTACGATTTAGTAATCGCAGGAAAAGAATCATTAGATTATAATGGGGGAATGGTTCCAGGCATGATTGCTGGACTATTAGGATTCAACTTCGTAAATTCTTGCGTGGCTTTAACCATTGAAGGAAATGCCGTTTCAGCATCAAGAGAAATTGATGGCGGAAAAGAAATTGTAAACTCTCAATTACCTTTAATTATTGGAGGTCAAAAAGGATTAGTAGAAGAAAAAGACCTTCGAATTCCTAATATGAGAGGCATCATGACTGCTAGAACTAAAGCATTAACCATTTTGGAACCTGTGGAAGGCGATTCAAAAACAACTACAGTTAAATTTGAAAAACCTGCACCAAAATCGGCAGTCAAATTAGTAAGCGCTGACAATTTGGATGAACTAATCAGTTTATTACACAACGAAGCGAAAGTGATTTAATTTAAAATTAAAAATATTAAAAAATGTCAATATTAATATACGCAGAATCTGCTCCCGACGCTTCGGGAGGAAAATTAAAGAAAGTGGCCTTTGAATTGGCTTCTTACGCGAAAAAAGTGGCAGAGTCATTAGGAACAACCGTAACGGCAATTACCATAAATACAAATGACGTATCTGAATTATCCAATTATGGTGTGGATAAAGTGCTGAAAGTAAACAATTCGAAGTTAGCAGGATTTACAGCAAAAGCCTTTGCTGATGCAATTAAACAAGCGGCTCAAAAGGAAAACTCAACCATTATCATTTTATCTTCAACTACCGATAGTTTGTATTTAGCTCCTCTAGTTTCCATTTCGCTAGAAGCAGGATTTGCCTCAAATGTTGTGGGACTTCCACAAAGCTTAACGCCATTTCAAGTTAAAAGAAATGGATTTTCCAATAAAGCATTTGTAACAACGGAAATTTCAACACCTATTAAAGTGCTAAGCATTGCTAAAAATTCTTATGGGGTATTTGAAAATAAATCAAGTTTATCCGAAGAAGATTTTAACCCTTCAATCGACGATGCCGACTTTGGTGTAAAAGTAGTTTCAGTTGAAAAAGCTTCTGGAAAAGTGACTATTGCCGATGCCGATATTGTGGTTTCTGCAGGCCGAGGATTAAAAGGGCCTGAAAACTGGGGTATGATTGAAGAATTAGCAGGTGTTTTAGGAGCAGCAACCGCATGTTCCAAACCAGTTTCTGATTTAGGATGGCGACCACATGGAGAACACGTAGGTCAAACTGGAAAGCCAGTGGCTGCCAATTTGTACATTGCTATTGGAATTTCAGGTGCTATACAACACATTGCCGGAATTAACTCGTCAAAAGTAAAAGTAGTAATCAATACAGACGCCGAAGCGCCTTTTTTCAAAGTTGCAGACTACGGAATTGTTGGTGATGCATTTGAAATTGTACCTAAATTAATCGAAAAATTGAAAGCTTTTAAAGCTAATAATTAATTCTATACTTCACCTATTGAGAAGGTCGCCACAGTTTATTTAATTCTGGCAACCTTTTTTATTTTAGATAAATTTCTTTGTAACTTTATTCAATACATTGTACTTTTGCAACTATGAGCTTAGTTAAACTTACAATTCAAGGAATTTCATACAGTCAAACTCAAAACGGAGCTTACGCTTTGATTTTGAATGAAGTTGACGGCGATCGAAAATTACCAATTGTTATTGGGGCGTTCGAAGCTCAATCTATCGCAATTGCATTAGAAAAAGAAATTAAACCCCCTCGCCCACTTACTCACGATTTGTTTAAAAATTTTGCTGAACGATTTGATATTGTTGTGAAACAAGTTATCATTCACAAACTTGTAGATGGTGTTTTCTATTCAAGTATTATTTGCGAAAGAGATAAAATTGAAGAAATTATTGATGCCCGTACTTCTGATGCAATTGCATTAGCCCTTCGTTTCAATGCGCCAATTTTTACCTATAAAAATATACTTGATAAAGCGGGAATTTATATGAAAACTAACTTGATGGACGATGAAAATAGTCCTAAAGAAATGGACGAAAGTTTATCAAATGAAAACACTTTCGGAGTAGAAGACAATGTAGTTACTGGAAGCGAATATTCAAAAAACAGTTTAGCTGAATTGGCTGAATTATTAGAAAATGCTGTCGAGAAAGAAGATTACCGCGAAGCAGCTAAAATTAGAGATGAAATTTCTAAGAGATAAAAACGCCTTTTCAATTAAATAAATTTATTATATATGAAAATAAAATACTTCCTGAATCTACTACTAGTATTAGTTTGTCAAATTTCATTTTCCCAAGATTATTATTTGCATTGCGGTACTATTATAGATACTAAAAGCGGAAAGGAATTAAAAAATAAAACAATTATTATTTCTAAAAATAAGATTGTAAAAATTGAAGAAGGCTTCGTTACTAAGGCAAAGGAAGCTGATATCGAAATTAATCTTAAAAATAAGTACCTACTCCCAGGACTAATAGACTTACATGTTCATATTGAAGGAGATTACGATAGTCATAGTTATATTTCAAAATATGTAGATAATGAAGCTGATGTTGCATTCCAAGCAGTGCGCGCTGCAGAAACAACATTGCTTTCTGGATTTACAACCGTTCGCGATTTGGGAGGAACAGGGGTTAATATATCTTTACGAAATGCAATTAACAAAGGGATAGTTAAAGGACCGAGGATATATACGGCAGGTAAATCAATTGCCACAACGGGAGGCCACGCCGACCCAACCAATGGAAGTAATAGAAAACTTGTTGGTGATCCAGGACCTCATGAAGGGGTTATAAATTCGCCTGAAGACGCAGTGAAAGCGGTTCGTGAACGTTACAAAGAAGGAGCAGATGTAATAAAAATAACAGCAACAGGCGGTGTACTTAGCGTAGCAAAAAATAGCAAAAATCCGCAGTTTACAATAGAGGAAATTAAAGCAATTGTCTCAACTGCTAAAGATTACAATATGCTTACAGCGGCTCACGCCCATGGCGATGAAGGTATTCAAAGAGCGATAATTGGAGGTATTAAGACCATTGAGCATGGAACTTACATGAGTGAAGAATCTATGGATTTAATGAAAAAATACGATACCTACTTGGTTCCCACTTTAACTGCTGGAAAAGAAGTTGAAAAAAATGCAGAAATACGTGGTTTTTATCCTGAAATAGTGGTTCCTAAAGCACGAGAAATCGGGCCTAAAATTCAAGCTACTTTTTCAAAAGCCTACAAAAAAGGGGTTAAAATAGCCTTTGGAACCGACGCAAGTGTTTTCCCACATGGAAACAATGCTAAAGAATTTAGTTACATGGTTTTAGGTGGTATGCCGCCAATTGAAGCTATTCAAGCAGCCACAATTACTAATGCCTTTTTACTTGGAATTGACAATGAAGTGGGCCAAATAAAAGAGGGCTTTTTAGCAGATATAATTGCTGTAAATGAAAATCCATTGTTGAAAATCAACACACTAGAGAATGTTTCTTTTGTGATGAAAGATGGCGTGATTTACAAAAACTAATTTCATTTAAACCTATTAAAATAAGCAGCTGATGAAGCAATATTTAGACTTAGTAAAACACGTATTAGAAAACGGAACCCAAAAAGGAGATCGAACGGGAACAGGAACAAAGAGTGTTTTTGGTTATCAAATGCGTTTTGATTTAAGCGAAGGTTTTCCAATGGTTACTACTAAAAAATTGCATCTTAAATCGATAATTTATGAATTGCTTTGGTTTTTAAAAGGCGAAACAAATATTGCTTATTTGAAAGAAAATGGTGTTAAAATTTGGGATGAATGGGCAAATGAAAATGGCGATTTAGGTCCTGTTTATGGTCACCAATGGCGCAATTGGAACAGTGAAGAAATCGATCAAATTTCAGAAATTATTGAGGCTCTAAAAACCAATCCAAATAGCAGAAGAATGCTAGTTTCAGCTTGGAATCCTAGTGTGCTCCCCGATACCACAAAATCATTTGCTGAAAATGTAGCTAATGGAAAAGTCGCTTTGCCTCCGTGTCATGCCTTTTTCCAATTTTATGTTTCTGAAGGAAAATTATCTTGCCAATTGTATCAAAGAAGTGCGGATATATTTTTAGGCGTGCCTTTTAATATTGCATCTTATGCCTTATTGACAATGATGATTGCTCAAGTTTGTGATTTAAAAGTGGGTGAATTTATTCACACTTTTGGAGACGCACACATTTACAATAACCATTTTGAACAAGTAGAATTGCAACTTTCTAGAGACACCCGTCCGCTTCCAAAAATGATCATCAATCCTGAAATAAAAAATATTTTCGACTTTAAATTTGAAGATTTCACCTTGGAAGGCTATGATCCACATCCAGGAATTCGAGGAGAAGTTGCGGTTTAAACTTCTATAATTTCTTTTAAAATATCAATATTCTCTGGTAAAGTTCCAATGTTTTGGAGTTTAATACTTGCTAATTTTTGAGCAATTGTAATACATTCATAGAAATCCAATTTGTTCAATATCGCAAATAAAAATCCAGACCAAAAAGCGTCTCCTGCACCAGTTACATCCTCTATATGTTCTATTTTAAATGCTTCTTGAAATAATATTCCTGAATTGACATTTGATAATTTTACACCATTTTTTCCCTTGGTTAAACAGACTGTTGAAACACCTAATTTATGGAAATAGTCAAAAATAAATTCATCTGTTTTATATTCATTAAAAAGCCTGAAACAATCGTCGTCACTAAGTTTAACTAATGGATCTAAACTTAAATATTCGATTAATAC
>CALPNL020000136.1 GCA_943324925.2 Chitinophaga pinensis
AGATTAAAAAAAGAATCTTTATTTTTCAAAATAAACGAAAAAAACATCGTTGAATTAAGCGATTTAGATATTTCTGATTTAACCAATTGGTTTAACGATTTAGATACGCATTTATCTGACAAACAAAAACTTATAGCCTCTGAGGTAATTAAAGAGATTAAGGATAGATTGAACTTTTTAATGAATGTAGGTTTGGATTATTTGGCTTTAAGCCGAAGTTCAAAATCTTTATCTGGTGGTGAGGCGCAACGCATCCGATTGGCAACGCAAATTGGTTCACAGTTGGTTGGCGTTTTGTACATTTTAGATGAGCCAAGTATTGGTTTGCACCAAAGAGACAACGATAAATTGATTCATTCTTTAGAACAATTACGAGATATTGGAAACTCCGTTATTGTGGTTGAACACGACAAAGACATGATTGAGCGTGCCGATTATGTGATTGATATTGGTCCAAAAGCAGGAAAATTTGGTGGTCAAATAATCAGTAAAGGAACACCAGCTGAAATACTGAAAGAACATACTATTACTGCGATGTACCTTAATGGCGAGATGAAAATTGAAGTTCCAAAAAAGAGACGCACAGGAAATGGTAAAACTTTAAAATTAACTGGTGCCTCAGGAAATAACTTAAAGAATGTAACGATTGAAATACCACTTGGCCAACTTACTTGCGTAACGGGAGTTTCAGGAAGTGGGAAATCAACGTTGATAAACGAGACGCTTTATCCTATATTGAATGCCTATTATTTTAATGGGGTGAAAAAGCCAAAACCATATAAGAAAATTGAAGGTTTAGAGTACATAGATAAAGTAATTGACATCGATCAAAGTCCAATTGGAAGAACACCGAGATCAAATCCTGCAACGTATACAGAGGTATTTACAGAAATTAGAAATCTATTTACGATGACTTCTGAAAGTATGATACGCGGTTATAAAGCGGGAAGATTTAGTTTTAATGTTGCTGGCGGAAGATGCGAAACTTGTGAAGGTTCGGGAGTTAGAACAATTGAAATGAACTTTTTACCCGATGTTTATGTAGAGTGTGAAACGTGTCAAGGAAAGAGATTTAACAGAGAAACTCTAGAGATTCGATACAAAGGAAAATCAATTTCGGATGTATTGAATATGACCGTTGATGAGGCAGTTCCGTTTTTTGAAATGATACCAAAAATTCATCGAAAAATAAAAACCATTCAGGATGTTGGTTTGGGCTATATTACTCTTGGTCAACAAAGTACTACCCTTTCTGGTGGTGAAGCACAACGAATTAAACTGGCAGGTGAATTGTCAAAAAAAGATACTGGAAATACATTTTATATACTTGATGAACCTACCACGGGACTTCATTTTGAAGACATTAGAGTGTTAATGGAAGTGATTAATAAATTAGTCGATAAAGGAAATACCATATTAATTATTGAACACAATATGGACGTAATTAAACTGGCGGATTACATTATTGATATTGGTCCCGAAGGCGGAAAAGGTGGCGGAGAAGTTGTTGCCAAAGGAACTCCAGAAGAAATTGTAAAAAATAAAAAAAGCTACACTGCTCAATTTTTAAAAAAAGAGTTACTTTAGTAGGCTGATTTTTTTTAAAATTTCGTAATTTTAAATACTAAACAGGAAAAATTCAATAAACCCTAGCCCCGATGGCAGTGGAAATCCCACGTATTGCGAGGAACGAAGCAATCTCGTGGATTGCAACGAACAGCGGGAATAGCTCCAAATAAAAACAATATGAAATTAGAAGATTTTAATAATGATGAGGATAAAGTAATTCAGGACAAACTGAAGCAAAAGACGTGGAATGAAATTCGCGCCAATGATTCGTGGGCGATTTTCAAAATCATGTCGGAGTTTGTGAATGGTTATGAAATAATGAGTAGAATTGGACCATGTGTAACAATATTTGGGTCTGCGAGAACCAAAACAGACGATCCTTTTTATTTATTGGCTGAAAAAATTGCTTTTAAAATTGGGAAAGCGGGTTACGGTGTGATTACTGGTGGCGGACCTGGAATTATGGAAGCGGGTAATAAAGGTGCGAGTTTAGGTGGTGGTGCTTCGGTGGGTTTGAATATCGATTTGCCATTTGAGCAACATTTTAACCCATATATCGATCGCGACAAAAACTTGAATTTCGATTATTTCTTTGTTAGAAAAGTGATGTTCGTAAAATACTCCCAAGGTTTTGTAATCATGCCAGGTGGGTTTGGAACTTTAGACGAAATGTTTGAAGCAATTACCTTAATTCAGACCAAAAAAATAGGGAAATTTCCAATTATTTTGGTGGGAAGATCTTTTTGGGAAGGACTTATGGAATGGATAAAAACGGTATTAATTGAGCAATACAAAAATGTAAGTCCAGAGGATTTAAACTTGATAAAAATTGTAGATACTGAAGATGAAGTGATTGAAGTATTGGATAATTTCTATAAAAAATATAATTTATCACCGAATTTTTAAGATACTTATAGATTACCAAATTAGATTAAACACCCAATTAAATTGATCGATAAATGTAATTTAATTGGGTTTTGTTTAGCAAATACATATAATTGTTAAAGATTTAATAATTATCGGTATTGATATTAAGATATCGTTAGAGATAATTTAATTGTATTTTTAATGAAGTATTATGTAAATCAATGATTTTTGTATATTTTTGTTACAATTTCAATTTAAAGAAATAAAATATGAAGCAATCAGAAACTGTAGCGATGACTTTTGAAGATTTTAAAATCGAGGTTTTAAACGATTATAAAATCGCTTGTATAAGTCGAGAATGCAGTTTATTAGGGAGACGCGAAGTACTCACTGGAAAAGCCAAGTTTGGTATTTTTGGTGATGGAAAAGAAATCCCTCAATTAGCGATGGCAAAAGCGTTTCGTGAAGGTGACTTCAGATCTGGGTATTATCGCGATCAAACATTTATGATGGCGATAGGCCATTTATCAATCCAACAATTTTTTGCGGGATTGTATGGTCACACTGACATTGAGCACGATCCTATGAGTGCTGGACGTCAAATGGGTGGTCACTTTGCAACACATTCCTTGGATAAAAATGGAAATTGGAATGATCTTACAAAAATTAAAAATTCTAGTGCTGATATCTCCCCTACTGCTGGACAAATGCCGAGACTTCTTGGTTTAGCACAAGCATCTAAAATATATAGAAACGTTGACGGTTTAGAACAAAAAACTTCTTTTTCCAACAAAGGAAATGAAGTTGCTTGGGGAACAATTGGAAATGCATCCACTTCTGAAGGCTTATTTTTTGAAACTATAAATGCCGCTGGAGTACTACAAGTTCCCATGGTTATAAGTGTTTGGGACGATGAATACGGAATTTCTGTGCATGCAAAACACCAAACCACGAAAGAAAATATTTCTGAGATTTTAAAGGGATTTCAACGTGATGAAAATAATAATGGTTATGAAATTATCACAGTAAACGGTTGGGATTATGCTAATTTGGTTGCTGTGTATAAAAAGGCAGCCGAAATTGCTAGAGAAGAACATGTACCTGTTTTAATTCACGTAACAGAATTGACTCAACCTCAAGGGCATTCAACATCTGGTTCTCACGAGCGATATAAAAATGAAGAGCGTTTAGCTTGGGAAGCTGAATTTGATTGCTTGAAGCAAATGACAAAATGGTTAATTGAAAACGGTTTTTCTACTGAAGAAGAACTTGAAGCCATTTCAAATCAAGCAAAAAAGGATGTATTAGAAGGTAAAAAAGCAGCTTGGAATGCATTTATTTCTCCTTTAAAAACCGAACAAACCCAATTGGTTTCACTGTTAAGAGAAATTTCAAAAACTTCACAAAGTAGCAGTTATATTGACCAATTGACAAATGAATTGGCTTCAATTAAAGAACCTATTCGAAAAGAACTACTTTCAACTGCTAGAAAAATACTTAGAAAATTAAGTTCCGATGCAGAGAAAAATACTTTATCAAAATGGATAAAAGACGCTACGGCAACTATCCAACCTAAATTTAGTTCGCACTTGTATTCTGTTTCAGATAGTAATATTTATACCGTTAATGAAGTGTTACCTGAAGTTGATGAAAATGCAGCTGATGTTGATGCGAGATTGATTTTGAGAGACAACTTTGATGCTTTATTTACAAAATTCCCTGAGGTATTAGTTTTTGGTGAAGATGCAGGAAATATCGGAGATGTGAATCAAGGATTAGAAGGAATGCAAGAGAAATATGGAGAGTTAAGAGTTGCCGATGTTGGAATTCGTGAAGCTTCAATAATTGGTCAAGGAATTGGAATGGCTATGCGTGGTTTGCGCCCAATTGCTGAAATTCAATATTTGGATTACCTTTTATATGGAATTCAAATCATGAGTGATGATTTGGCTACGCTACATTATAGAACAGCGGGGCGTCAAAAAGCACCCTTAATTGTTAGAACACGTGGTCACCGTTTGGAAGGAATTTGGCATGCAGGTTCCCCAATGGGAATGATTATAAATGCCATTCGTGGAATTCACGTTTTAGTTCCTAGAAACATGACTAAAGCAGCGGGATTTTATAATACTTTACTAACAACAGACGAGCCAGCATTAGTAATTGAATGCTTAAATGGTTATCGATTGAAAGAAAAAATGCCTTTAAATTTAGGTGAATTTAAGACTCCAATTGGTGTAGTGGAAACCATAAAATCAGGAAAAGACATAACTGTAGTATCTTATGGTTCTACATTAAGATTAGTGGAACAGGCAGCTAAAGAGTTGATGGAAGTTGGTATTGATGTTGAAATTATTGATGTTCAATCGTTATTGCCATTTGATATAAATCACGATATATTTAAGAGTATTTCTAAAACAAATCGTTTATTGGTAATTGATGAAGATGTTCCTGGAGGTGCATCCGCTTATATATTACAACAGATTTTAGAAGTTCAAAAAGGTTATTTCCAATTGGATAGTCAACCGAAAACACTTACATCACAAGAACACCGTCCGTCTTACGGAACCGATGGTGATTATTTCTCAAAACCTTCAACGGAAGATATTTATGAGAAAATATACGAAATGATGCACGAAGACAATCCGGCAAAATTTCCGAGTTTGTATTAGAATAAAATTCAAAAGCCGCTAATTATAGCGGCTTTTTTATCCCAACCAGCCATCGCGATCCAAACTTCTATATTGAATAGCCTCCGCAATATGAGAGGAAACTACCGTTTCAGCGGCTTCTAAATCGGCTATAGTTCGTGCTACTTTTAAAATTCTGTCGTAGGCTCTTGCAGAGAGATTCAAGCGTTCCATGGCAGTTTTTAATAATTGTTTTGAAACTTCATCCAAGGCACAAAATTCTCTAATTTGCTTGGAACTCA
>CALPNL020000137.1 GCA_943324925.2 Chitinophaga pinensis
ATTGCGCTTTAGAAAAGCATCAAAATTGCGCCCGTTTTTGTTTTTTACCAATTGGATAAAACCATTTTTCATTTCTAATTTTTCCAATTGGATGGTTCCAAATAATAACTTGAACAAGTTAATTTTGGTGTTTACTTTTTCAACTGAAAAAAGAGTGTCGGCATTATTCGGAACTACATTTATTTTTTCAAATTGAACCGCAGAAATTCCATCAAAACTTGCTTTTTCGATGGTTAATTTGGTATCATAATCGTTCGCCATTTTATATTCAATTTTGGCGATTGCAGTTTGCAATAAGGAATCTCTAAATACAAATAGCAGAACGAAACAAATTGTGATTATTACGGAAAATATCTTTAAAAAAAGTACGGCTTTTTGTTTTCTATTTCTCATGATTATCCGAATAATTCGCTTACAATATCTTCAATTTTGGCTACTAATCTTATTTTAATAAAGGTGTTTTTAAGCGCAATTTTATTGTATTTAGATACAAATATCGTTGAAAAACCTAACTTTTCAGCTTCTTGAATTCGTTGTTCGATTCGGTTTACAGGGCGAATTTCTCCTGAAAGTCCGACTTCACCGGCAAAGCAAAAATCTTTTTCGATAGCAATATCTTCATTAGAAGATAAAATAGCGGCAACCACTGCAAGATCAATTGCCGGATCGTCAACCGAAAGTCCGCCGGTAACATTTAGAAAAACGTCTTTAGAGCCCAAATGAAAACCCGCTCTTTTTTCTAGAACGGCCAAGATCATATTCAGTCTTTTGGCATTATAACCAGTCGTACTTCGTTGCGGAGTTCCATAAACGGCACTACTCACTAAGGCTTGAATTTCAATCATCAAGGGTCGCATTCCTTCCAAAGTAGTTGCAATTGCAGTTCCCGATAAAGTAGCATCGTTATGAGAAATCAATATTTCTGACGGATTGGCCACTTCGCGCAACCCCGTGCCTTGCATTTCATAAATTCCGATTTCAGCGGTGGAACCAAATCTATTTTTTAGGGACCGCAATATTCGATACACGTGATTTCTATCCCCTTCAAATTGCAAAACGGTATCTACCATGTGCTCCAAAATTTTTGGCCCGGCGATATTTCCATCTTTGGTAATGTGACCAATTAAAATAACCGGGACATTGGTTTCTTTAGCAAATTTTATCAGTTCTGCGGTGGTTTCCCGAATTTGAGAAATACTTCCCGCTGCCGATTCAATGTAATCGGTATGTAGCGTTTGAATGGAATCTATGATTACGATTTCAGGCTGGATTTCCTCAATTTGACGGAAAATATTTTGCGTTTTAGTTTCAGTAAGAATGTAACAATTGTCGCCGTTTGGAGTAATTCTCTCGGCACGCATTTTAATTTGTTTCTGGCTTTCTTCTCCTGAAACATAAAGGGTTTTATATGGTAATTTTAATGATATTTGTAATAACAAAGTACTTTTCCCAATTCCTGGTTCACCTCCTAAAAGTATTAAAGATCCAGGTACAATTCCACCTCCCAAAACTCGGTTCAATTCATTATCGCAAGTGTCCATTCGGGTTTCTAGAGTCGAATCAATTTCTTTAATTTTGAGCGGTTTTGCCGCTTTTTTTACTTCAGATGTTGAAGGTTTCCAAGCTACTTTTTCTTCTTTTTGAATAATCTCTTCTACAATAGTATTCCATTCTTTACAAGCATTACATTGCCCCTGCCATTTAGAATATTGAGAGCCACAACTTTGACAAAAAAAAGAGGTTTTTACTTTAGTCATAATTTATGGTTTTGGATCCGGAGTTGGAGAGGTAGTAGTTTCTGATGAAGCTGGGGCTTTGGCATTTTTCATTTCCTCCATTTTTTCATAAATAAAATCATGAGTTAGATTGCCTATTTCTTCTCTTTCATAAGCTGCTTGATAGTATTTTCTAGCCTTCTGATAATCGCCAGTATATTCGTACATTAATGCCAATTCATAATTAGCTAACATGCTTTTCGGATATTGCTTTTCGGCAAGATTTGAGAGTTCACCAAATTCATCGTAGGCTTTATTTTTAATAATTGCGGCTTCAATTGCTTTAAAATCATTGAAACGAATTCGGGTTTTTAATGCTAATAATTTTTCGATGGTTTCATATTTTTTGTTCAAATAATCGACATAACCGGAGGGTAAAACTGCAATTTTTTCATTGTATTCATTCACAGAAATAGGTTGATAAATACCAAAAATATGATACAAGGCATTTGGAATCGCATGCAAAACTAAAGAATAGTGCGATGCATTTTGGAAATTATCAAAACGATAATATAGATTTGGTTTTTTTAATTCTGCAATAGCAGCGTCCAATTGGATGGTCTTTTCTTTTATCGATTTAATATCTCCTGAGGCAGTTGCTTGATAATAAAATAATTGCTGATTTAACGCGGAAAATCGATCAAGAATTGTTTCTTCCATGGAAACTGGAAATTGAGGGCTTAACGAAATATAAGCATTAAAAATGGGTTGGTCTTTGTATAAAAAGAAATTCAAATATCCTGCGGTAACATCATGACCTGCAATAATTTTAAAAGGGGCAACTCTATAACTTTTTTCTAAAAACGGCATTAATTCTTGTCCGATAAATTCATAAAAAAGTTCACCTTTCGCGTCTGGCATTCCAGATTCTTGATCTACACCACAATCTGTGAAACGCTCGTCTTTTTGATTTTGAGAAATTCCAACAATAATTACTTCAGGAATATCATCCCAATAGGCTCCATAATTAAGTGCACCACAAAATGGATTAAATAAATAATCGCCATCTAATAATATTAATATTGGGTATTTCTTGGTTTTATTAGTCGCATAGGATTCTGGTAATGATAGGGTAAATTCTCTATCTTCTTTTAATTTTTGAGAAAAAATAGTGTCTTTAGAGATTTGTGAAAACGTGATTATTGGAAAAATAAAAAAAAATAAAGCAAGTAATTTTCTCATCGTTAATGAAGTTTTTTGATTGTCTGATTCCCTAAAAAAGGTAGAGCAATATAATAATTTATTTGCTTCTATTCAATATTGGAAGAAGTAAAAATGAAAGTACACCTAAAAACACTAATAATAACATTTGAGTGGTCCAAATTATCCAACCAAATGCACTTCCTGCGGTTTCAGAAATATTATAAAAAAGTAAGATTTTAGCCATTAAAAACGGGTAGGATCCAAAACCACTATTGGTAAATGCTATCGCGACACTACCCACAATAAACGAGGTGATTACAGCACTTAAAGGCAACATATTGGTTTCTGAAATTACTAACAATCCAATATAAAACATGTATATATAGGAAAACCATATAAAGAGCGTATGCCCTAAATAGGACCATTTTTTTTCCATATGTAAAATACTCAAAATTCCTTCTTTTAGCCCTGAGATTTTTTCTTTTAATTGAAGAATAAATTTTAACTTAGAATAGAGATACAATAAAATAAAAGCGATGAAAAGGACTAGCCCAATTACCATTAATAAAATTAAGTCTTGTAAGGGAACTTTATCAAAAACAAATGTTTTTAATATGTCATATTGAACGAAAAAGGCTACAATGATGAGTCCTAATAAAATAACCATGTCGACAATTCTTTCAGCAATTATTGACCCAAATGCTTTATCAAATGGCACATCATTGTACTTTTTTAATACCACCGCTCTGGAAATTTCTCCGGATCTAGGAACGGTCATGTTCATTAAATAGCCAATAGAAACAGCCATGAAATTATTAGCGAATGACGTTTTATAACCCATGTGTTCCAGGGCATACTTCCATCGGTAGGCACGAGAGGCACTTCCTAAAAAAGCAATAAATATGGAAAAATTCAGATAGTTGTAATTGGCATTTTTAAAGTGCTTTTTTATCTCCTCAATATCCTTTTCGGAAAATTGATTATAAGAATAGTAAATTAGAAAAATACCCAAAAAAAGCGGGAGAATTATTGAGAGCCATTTGCCAATTTTTGCTTTCAAAATCTAAGTTAAAGAATTATCATTTTCATTAGGAAATACTAGAGCAGGCTTGAAGGCCTTAGCCTCTTCAATATCCACAATCCCATAGGAAATAATGATGATGATATCTCCTTTTTGAACTTTTCTTGCTGCTGGTCCGTTCAGTGTGATATCACCAGAGTTTCTGTTTCCTTTTATCACATAGGTTTCAAGACGTTCGCCATTGTTTATATTTACAATTGAAACTTTTTCGCCTTCAATTAAATTCGAGGCTTCCATTAAAGCTTCATCAATAGTAATACTTCCGATATAATTTAAATCGGCTCCGGTAACTTTTACACGGTGTATTTTAGATTTTACAACTTGGATTTGCATGTGGCAAAGATAATTAATTTAATGAAATGGTATCTATCAATCGGATATTGTTAACAAAAACTGCTATAAAAGCTCGGCATTTTTGGTCTTGATTTTTTGTTTCACAAGTTTGCAATGTGTTTTCGTCGGCAATTTCAAAATAATCCAATTTAAAATCAGGTTGACTATCAAAAACTTGGTTTACCCAAAGTGCAATTTCTGACAAAGATTCGGTTGTAAATTTATGTTTTACTTCTAATAAGGTTTTGTAGATAATGGCAGCCAAATTTCTTTCAATTGGCGAAAGTCTTTCATTTCTTGAACTCATAGCAAGGCCATTTTCTTCTCTAAAAATAGGGCAGCCAACAATGGTAATTGGAAAATTATCTTTCTCTACTAATTTTTTGATGATTTGCAACTGCTGAAAATCTTTTTCTCCAAAATAGGCGTTAGTCGGTTTCACAATTTCGAATAATCTTTTTACAATTGTTCCAACCCCTTCAAAATGTCCAGGTCGAAATTTTCCTTCCATTTGATTTTCTAAACCATCAAAATAAAAAGATCTTGAAGTTGTGTTTCCCTCGTAAATATCGTCAACAGTAGGAGCATAAATAATAACATTGTTGCTAATCGTTTGGATTTTAGCAATGTCACTTTCTAAGTTTCTTGGGTATTTTTCTAAATCTTCGGGATTATTAAACTGAGTGGGATTAACAAAAATACTCACAACAGTTAGGTCGTTATTGGCTAAAGACTTTTCTAATAATGATAAATGCCCTTGGTGCAAAGCACCCATTGTAGGAACGAAACCTAGGGTGGTAGATGAATCAGAATTTACTTTTAAATGCTCTATTAAAGCTAGTTGAGTCTCGAAAATGAGCATGCTATTTTATTGAAATATTGTGCAAACTTAAGATTTTAGTTATTAACTGCATAAATTTTTGTAAATTTGCATGTTTTTTATTTACAAAAGTAATACTGAATTTTAATATGGAAGATAAGAGGATATTGTATGTATCATCTGAAGTAGTGCC
>CALPNL020000138.1 GCA_943324925.2 Chitinophaga pinensis
AAAACGTTAAATTAGTTCAAAGAAGTTATAAATAATAATTTGTCAAATGTCTAACGTCCAAATGTCAAACGACTTTCGACTTTAAGACCTTCAATCGAAATAATATGAAATTAAATTTGAAAATATGGCGTCAAGAAAACGCTAAAGCTGCCGGGAAAATGGTAGATTATACAGTTGATCACATTGAACCAGACATGTCATTTCTTGAAATGCTTGACATTTTAAATGATCAATTAATTGTAAAAGGACAAGATACCGTTGCCTTTGACCACGATTGCCGTGAAGGAATTTGCGGAATGTGTTCATTATATATCAATGGAGAAGCTCATGGACCAGACCGATTGGTGACTACTTGCCAATTGCACATGCGTAAATTTAAAGATGGAGACACTATTTATATTGAACCGTTTAGAGCAAAAGCTTTTCCAGTTATAAAAGATTTAGTGGTAGATAGAAGTGCTTTTGATAGAATCCAACAATCTGGTGGATTCGTCTCGGTAAATACCTCTGGAAACACAATTGATGCGAATTCTATTCCAATTCCAAAAGCCGATGCAGATAGAGCCTTTGATGCGGCAACATGTATTGGATGTGGCGCTTGTGTAGCAACTTGTAAAAACTCTTCTGCTATGTTATTCGTATCTGCAAAAGTTTCTCAGTTTGCATTATTACCTCAAGGAAAAGTGGAAGCAACAGATCGTGTATTGAATATGGTTTCTCAAATGGACGCGGAAGGATTTGGTAATTGCACCAACACTGGAGCTTGTGAAGTAGAATGTCCAAAAGGAATTTCCCTTGACTATATTGCTCAAATGAATAGAGAATATTTGGCTGCAAGCTTAAAAGGATAAGATTACTTTTATGAAAATATAAAAAAGACTGTTCAATTGAGCAGTCTTTTTTGTTTTAATAATTTAAAATTCGGCTTATTTTAAAATAGCAACATTAGAAACAAATGATTAAATTTGCCACTTAATCTTGAAAAAAATTTTAGATTTATAAAAATTACGATATGTTACAAATAGCATTTATTAGAGAAAATCAGGAAAAGGTAATCAAAGCATTGGCTAAGAGAAATATTGATGCCAAAGCTACCGTTGCCGATGTGGTTCAATTGGATGAAAAACGACGTTCTACGCAAGTAGAATTGGATAACATTTTATCTGAATCTAATAAATTGTCCAAAGACATAGGTGATTTAATGAAATCAGGAGAGAAATCTAAAGCGGCAATTTTAAAAGAAAAAACAGTTCTTCTGAAAGAAAAAAGTAAGGAACTAGCTGAAAAAGCAGACGCTTTAGCAAATGAATTATTAGAAAAATTATATACACTGCCTAATCTCCCTGCAGCTATCGTTCCTGAAGGTAAAACTCCAGAAGAGAATGTAACTGTTTTTCAAGAAGGTGCAATTCCTGTGTTACATGAAGGGGCACAACCGCATTGGGAATTAGTGAAGAAATACGACATCATAGATTTCGAATTAGGAAATAAAATTACAGGAGCTGGTTTCCCAGTTTATAAAGGAAAAGGGGCAAAATTACAACGCGCCTTGATCACTTATTTTTTAGATAAAAATACAGACGCAGGGTATAAAGAATACCAAGTTCCTCATCTTGTAAATGAAGCGTCGGCTTATGGAACGGGACAATTGCCTGATAAAGACGGGCAAATGTATCATGATGCAACGGATAATTTATATCTAATTCCAACAGCGGAAGTTCCTGTTACCAACTTATTCCGGGATGTGATTTTAAATGAAAATGAACTGCCAGTTTTAGCAACAGGGTACACTCCATGTTTCCGAAGAGAGGCTGGTTCCTATGGCGCTCACGTTCGTGGATTGAATCGCTTGCATCAATTTGATAAAGTGGAGATTGTTAGAATTGAACATCCTGATAAATCATATGAAGCTTTAGATGGAATGGTGGAACACGTGAAAATGCTATTGCAAGAATTGAAATTACCGTATCGAATTCTTCGCCTTTGTGGGGGAGATATGGGATTTACTTCTGCTTTAACTTATGATTTTGAAGTATTTTCAACAGCACAAGATCGTTGGTTGGAAATTTCATCAGTATCTAATTTCGAAACTTTTCAAGCCAATCGTTTGAAATTACGTTATAAAGATAAAGACGGTAAAAACCAATTGGCACACACCTTAAACGGAAGTTCATTGGCATTGCCAAGAGTTTTAGCGGGAATATTAGAAAACTATCAAACGCCTGAAGGAATTGTGATTCCGGAAGTTTTGAGAAAATACACCGGTTTTGATTTGATTGACTAAAATTAGTTTGTCAGTGAAAACAATGTACTAATATGACACTAAAAGGGTTGTTTTAGTACATTGTTTTTTTAATACAATTTGAAATGAAAAAAATAATTTTTCTTTTTTCTCTATTTTATTCCCTAATTGGTTTTTCGCAAAACGACCAATTGGCGCAAAATTATTTTGAAAAAGGCGAATTTGAAAAAGCGCTCGTTTCATTTCAAGATTTATTAACTTCTCAACCAGGAAATGGTTATTATTTCCAAAAAACAGTTGAATGTCAACAGCAGCTTAAACAATATGAGGTTGCAGAAAAAGCGATAGCAGAACGGTACAATAAATTTAAACAAAGCTACCTTTTAGTAGAGTTAGGAGCAAACTACCAACTTCAAAAAAACGAAAGTAAAGCCAAAAAATACTTTGATCAAGCGCTAGATCAAATTAAAAAAATGCCTTCAGAAGTATATGGTATAGCAGCTGTTTTCGAAAAGAAAGTATTGATTGATTATGCTTTGCAAGCCTATCAAATTGCCTTAGAAATAGATCCAAAAATGAATTTTAATTTTCAAATGGCAGTTTTATATGGGCAAAATGGACAAACTGATAAAATGATTGAAAAGTTCCTAGAAGAGTCCTATATGAACCCTCAAAATCTGATATTAGTTCAAAATCAATTCACCCGATTTATGACTGAAAATTCCGATGTAACTTTTAAGGAGGCACTTCGCAAAGCACTTTTAATCAGAATTCAAAAAAACCAAGAGGTTTTTTGGAATCAATATTTGAGTTGGTTTTACGTTCAACAAAAAGAATTCGGGAAAGCATTTATACAAGAAAAAGCCATTTATAAAAGAAATCCGGAATCATTATACAACATTGTTAATCTGGTTCAAATATCAATTGAAGAAGATGATAAAGAAACTGCAAAAGAGATTCTTGCTTTTATTTTAGAAAACACCAAGGATACTGAATTACAAATGCAGGCGCACTATTTTCTTACTGAAATGAAAATAAACGATCCCTCAATCAATAACTATTCGGAAATAGAAAAAGACCTAGTTTCTTTATTGAATCAGTATGGGATTAGTCCGTATTCATTAAAATTACAGCTATTGAAAGCGCATTTTGACACTTTTCAAATGAAGAATCCTACGCAAGGAAAAGCGATTTTGAAAACTGCTTTGGAGCTTCCATTAGACGAATATCAAAAGGCAGAGGTAAAAATGGAATTGGCAGATATCTTTTTATTTGAAGAAAAATTCAATCAAGCCTCATTGTATTATTCGCAAATAGAAGAAGATTTAAAAAACGATGTTATAGGTCATGAAGCCACTTTAAAATCTGCAAAAACATCTTATTTTAAGGGAGATTTTGATTGGGCTTTGAAACAATTTAAAGAATTAAAAGCCGTTTCTTCGCAATTAATCGCTAATGATGCACTAGAGTATTTTCTATTGATTAATGACAATACAATTGCTGATTCAACTCACACGGCATTAAAACAATTTGCTCGAGGCGATTATTTGATTTATCAAAATAAACCCCAAGAAGCGCTAATGCAATTTCAAGAAATTTTAAAAAATTTTAAAGGGAAAGAGATTGAAAGTGTAACGTTATACCGAATAGGAAAAATCCATGAGAAATTAGGCGATTATCAATTGGCTTTAAGCCAATACCAACAAATTATTGATCTTCATCCAGAGGATATTTATATAGACGAAGCCCTGTTTTTCATTGCTGAGATATATAGTAAAAGAGTCATTGATTTAGACAAGGCGAAGTCCTATTACGAAAAATTAGTATTTCATCACCAAGACAGTATTTATTATGTAGATGCTAGAAAAAAATATAGGGAACTTCGGGGAGACAATAAGGAACTATAAATTAATTAGATTAATCGCACTCGGTTAAATAAAATAACGATTAAACAGTAAAAAATGATAATTTACAACGTAACAATTAACATTCACGAAAGTGTTCATGACCAATGGATGACTTGGATGCAGCAAAAACACATAAATGATGTTTTGGCAACTGGGAAATTTACCTCGGCAAGAATGGTAAAAGTGCTTATTGAGGAGGAAATGGGCGGAGTTACCTATTCTATTCAATATACAACACATAATAAAGAGCTGCTTCAAAGGTATTACGAAGAAGATGCGCCAAGATTGAGAGAAGAAGGAGCGGCATTGTTTGGCGATAAAATGTTGGCATTCAGAACAGAATTGGAATTAATTTCGGAACATTAGTTGTTTGCAAACAACAAACAACAACTTAAATTATGGAAAAAGTAAAAGCAAAAAAACACTTAGGACAGCATTTTTTAATTGATGAAAGTATTGCTGCTGCAATTGCTGACACTTTGAACTTTGAAGGTTATGATGAAGTCCTAGAAATAGGTCCTGGAATGGGAGTTTTGACCAAGTATTTATTGGAAAAACCAATTACAACTTACGTGATTGAAATCGACACTGAATCGGTGACCTATTTAGAAAACAACTTTCCTAAATTGAGAGGTAAAATAATTTCTAAAGACTTTTTGAAATACGATATTAACGAGACATTTGAAGGCAAACAATTTGGCATAATTGGGAATTTTCCCTATAATATTTCTACACAAATTGTATTCCGAATGTTGGAATATAGAAACCAAATTCCTGAATTTTCTGGGATGTTTCAAAAGGAAGTTGCCGAAAGAATTTGTGAGAAAAAAGGAACTAAAGCCTACGGAATATTGTCAGTTTTAGTGCAAGCATTCTATCACGCAGATTATCTATTCACAGTAGACGAACATGTTTTCAATCCGCCACCAAAAGTGAAATCGGGGGTATTGAGATTAAGACGAAAAGAAGATTTTAGTTTGCCTTGCGGCGAAAAATTATTTTTTACCGTTGTAAAAACTGCCTTTCAACAACGCAGAAAAACATTGCGCAATAGTTTAAAAACACTAAATTTGTCGGATAATTTGCGAGAAGACACTATCTTTGACCTTCGTCCAGAGCAGTTGAACGTGCAACAATTCATTGAACTCACTCAAAAAATAGAAGCCGATGCAGTTTAA
>CALPNL020000139.1 GCA_943324925.2 Chitinophaga pinensis
TCATGTGATTGAAACAATATTGAAAACAATATTGCAATTACAATAGAAAAATGGATAGCTATTTTATTCTTTTTCAACTTTCGTATATAAATTAATTAGGGGTAAAAGTTTATTTTACACCAGATGATTAGCCACTAAATATTCTGCAATTTGAACGGTATTTGTGGCAGCGCCTTTTCTTAAGTTATCAGCAACAATCCACATATTTAAGGTGTTTTCTTGACTTTCGTCACGACGAATTCTTCCTACAAAAACAGCGTCTTTTCCTTCCGCATAAATAGGCATTGGATAACTAAAATTGTCAGTACTGTCTTGAACCACAACTCCAGCTGTATTTTCTAAAATAGAACGCACTTCGTTCACGTCGAAATCCTTAGAAAACTCCACATTTACCGCTTCGCTATGTCCGCCAACAATTGGCACACGTACTGCTGTGGCTGTTACTTTTATGGAATCGTCACTTAATATTTTTTTGGTTTCTCGAACCAATTTCATTTCTTCTTTGGTGTAACCATTGTCTTCAAAACTATCACATTGAGGAATTGCGTTTCGGTGAATTGGATATTTATAAGCCATTTCGCCTTGAACTCCAGCATATTCATTTTCTAATTGCTGAACCGCTTTAACGCCAGTTCCAGTGATTGATTGGTAGGTGGAAACGATAACGCGTTTTACATTGTATTTTTTATGTAGAGGCGCTAAAACAAGCACCATTTGAATTGTTGAGCAATTTGGATTTGCAATAATTTTATCTTCTTTTGTTAGCTCTGAAGCATTAATTTCAGGCACTATTAATTTTTTTGTTGGATCCATTCTCCATGCTGAAGAATTGTCAATTACGGTAGTTCCAGCTGCAGCAAATTTTGGAGCCCACTCCAGAGAAGTATCGCCACCAGCCGAAAACAAAGCGATATCCGCTTTCATATCCACCGCAGTTTGCATGCCAACAACCTTGTACAATTTACCCTTGAATTCCAACTCTTTACCAATAGATTTTTCAGAAGCAACCGGGATTAATTCAGTTACAGGAAAATTTCTTTCCGCTAAAACTTTTAGCATTATTTCTCCAACCATTCCTGTAGCGCCAACAACTGCAATTCTCATATTTTTTTTAATTTTAATTAATTTGCTTTGCAAAAGTACATAATCTTCATTTCAAAATAACAAGCTTAACAAAAAACCACCAATTGTTGTATTTATAACAAAAAAGAACCACGCTCTTGGCGTGGTTTAAATTAGAATATATAATGTAGCGGTTTTATTTTTTTAATAAATCTCGAATTTCTGTAAGCAATTCTTCTTGTGAAGGGCCTTTTTTTTCTTGATCATCTTCAATTCCGTTTTTCTTTTTATAGACATTCACTGCTTTGACTACTAAAAATAAAACAAATGAAACGATTATAAAATTTATTAGCGCCGAAATAAAAACGCCATATTTCACCCCTCCAAAAGCCACCAATTGATTTATTTCTGTAATTTTTGCGGCCTCTAAAGCAGGTTTTAAAATAAGAGGCGTGATCACATCGTCAATCAAGGAACTAATAATTTGCCCAAAAGCAGCACCAATAACAACCCCAATTGCCAATTCAATCACGTTGCCTTTCGTTGCAAAGGCTTTAAATTCAGATATCATTTTCATAAAAATGTTTTTAATTATTCTCTATAAAAAATGCGTTTCACCCTTTGGGAAATGCTGGTTAGTATTTCATAAGAAATCGTTCCTAATTTTTCAGCAATGAAACTCACCGTTGGGTTTTCACCAAATAAAATGACCTCATCTCCTTCATGACAGTCTATTTCTGAAACATCAGCCATCAACATATCCATACAAATACTTCCTACAATTGTAGCTTTTTGACCGTTTATGGTTACAAATCCCACTCCATTTCCCCAATGTCTTGAAATTCCGTCGGCATAACCAATAGGAATTGTAGCTATTGTTGCCTTTTTTTGTGCGATAAATCGTCTGCCGTAGCCCACACTTTCTCCCTCATTTATGACTCTTAATTGAGAAATTATGGATTTTAAAGTCCCCACGTTTTCTAAAAAGCGTTGTTCTTGAGGATCGTTTGAAACTCCGTAAAGTCCAATTCCAAGACGAACCATATCCAATTGCGCTTCGGGAAAATTACTAATTCCAGAGGTATTTAATAAATGACGTATCGGGGTTATATTTAATTCAGAAATAATTTTTGAAGATAATTTCTCAAATAATTGAATTTGGTAAAGAGCAAAATCGCGATTATCCATAGAATCGCTGGTTGCCATGTGCGACAAAATGCTTTTCACTTTTACCGATTTATTGTTTTTTAAAATAGCAATTAAAGCCTCGATATTTTCTTGTTCAAATCCCAATCGGTGCATTCCAGTATCCAATTTTATATGAATAGGATAATTTTCTAACTGATTACTTTTTGCTATTTGTAAAAAAGAATTCAACCCTTTTAAACTATAAATTTCGGGTTCTAAGTAGTGTTGGATAATAGCATTAAAACTGGTGCTTTCTGGATTTAAAACCATAATTGGCAATTTAATTCCAGCATTTTTGAGAGTGATTCCTTCATCTGCGAACGCCACTCCCAAATAATCAACATGGTGATGTTCTAATAATTTTGCAATTTCAAAACCGCCATTCCCATAACCAAAAGCTTTAACCATCACCATAATTTTAGTGGTGGGTTTCAACTTAGATTTGTAATAATTTAAGTTGTGACTTATGGCGTTTAGATTGATTTCTAGAACTGTTTCATGCGTTTTTTCTTCCAGTAAATGAACTATTTTTTCAAATTCAAAAAGTCTAGCGCCTTTAATTAAGATAGTTTCATTGCTAAAATTATGAGTGTTAAAATCGGCAATAAAGGCCTCGGTATTTTTATAAGTAATGCAGTTTACAAACTTATTTTTATAGTTGGTTATGGTTTCTCCAATCCCAATTACGCGATTGATTTTATTGGAAACAATTAACTCTGAAACTTTAGAATACAGATCGTTATTAGACAAACCGCTTTGAAAAATATCGGAAAGAATGATCGTTTTATTGGCATGCTGTTTTTGACTTTCAAGAAAATCTAAGGCAATTTTTAACGACTGAAAATCAGAACTATAACTGTCGTCAATAAGGGTACAATTATGAATTCCAGTTTTTACTTTGAGTCTCATTTCCACAGGGTAGAGCAATTCCAAACGGTTTTGAATCAGCGAAGTGTCGTATTTTAAATACAGTAAAACCATTAAGCAATTAATGGCATTTTCAATGGAAGCATCGTCTTTAAAAGGAATGGGAACTTCGAATTTTTCCCCTGAATAATTTACTTCAAGAATCGTTTTATCGGAAAGTGATTTTTGTGAAATAAAGACATCAGCAGAGAAGTCATTCAAAGACCACGAAAAAGTTTTTAAATTGGAGTTTAAAAACGCATCAATCACTTTATCTTTTTTATAAATTAGGATTTCAGCATTAGTAAAAAGCCCTAATTTCTCTTTAATTTTTTCTTCAAAATTGGCAAACCCTTCGTCATGAGCGGAACCTAAATTAGTTAAAATTCCAATGGTAGGTCTGATAATTTGCGCCAGCTTACTCATCTCATTGGTCGTAGAAATCCCAGCTTCAAAAATACCAAGGTTATGATTTTCATTTATTGAAATAATTGACAAGGGAACACCCACTTGAGAATTATAACTTTTCGGACTTCTAATAATTGAATAATCTGGACTTAAAAGAAAATTAAGCCATTCTTTTACAATCGTTTTTCCATTACTTCCTGTGATTCCAATTACGGGGAAATGGTATAAATTTCGGTAATAACCAGCAAATTTTTGAAGCGCATCTAGGGTGTTTTCCACCACAAGAAAATTCGCTTTTCCCTTTAAATTATCTGGAATTGAGTGGACTACAAAATTATGAACTCCTTTTTGAATTAACTCAGCAATGTAATTGTGACCGTTATTATTAGGTCCAACCAAAGCAAAAAATAAAGTTCCAACGCCATTTTGCATCGAACGACTGTCAATTGAAATATGAGTGATTTCAGTAGCAGTAGCCGTTCCAAACCAATTGGCATCTATAATTGGGGCTATATTTTCAGCGTTTAAACTCAAGGTTAGTTATTTATTTTTCGATTTTTTAGACGGAATATTGCTTTCCTGATTTTCTTTCATCGCATAAAAATAAGCAGCACGACTTAAGGGTTCGTATTCTTCGGTTTCACCTAGCAAAACTAAATTATCCCCAGCCGCTTTTCTAAAACTATAATTGGCTAAATTCCCGGTTCTTGTGCATACGGCGTGCACTTTGGTAACATATTCGGCGGTTGCCATAAGAGCAGGCATTGGGCCAAAAGGGTTTCCCTTAAAATCCATATCAAGCCCGGCAACAATCACACGAATTCCTTGATTGGCCAAATCATTACAAATTTTTACAATTTCATCGTCGAAAAATTGCGCCTCGTCAATTCCAATTACATCGCAACCTTGAGCCAGTATTGCAATATTCGCAGCGGCAGGAACGGGAGTAGAGCGTATTTCATTGGCATCGTGAGAAACCACCATTTCATTGTGGTAACGAGTATCCACTGAAGGTTTGAATATTTCCACTTTTTGTTTAGCAAATTGAGCTCTTTTCAATCTACGAATGAGCTCTTCCGTTTTACCGGAAAACATTGATCCGCAGATGACTTCAATCCATCCAAATTGTTCTTTATGATTTACTGTATTTTCGAGAAACATTTTTTTACTTTTCTTGCTCTTAAAATGAATAGTTTTTATTACTTTGTAACGCTAACGAATCGATATGAAAATTTTATACTTTTACGTCGATTCAAATGTAGAAAATTTTTATCAAAGGTTACTTCTTCCTTTGCGTAAATAATAGATCAAAGAAGACATTTTAAACTGAAACAACCTCACACAAAATAATACTATTGTTATGAAAAAAAAGTTGGAAGCTGATTTAATCAGTATAGCACACCGAATTTTAAAGCTAAAAAACAAAGAAGATCTTGCGCAATTGCATTTAGAAACTCAAAAACTTTATGAAAAATTGTCGGTTTTGAAATTTGTTGAAGAGAACTTTTCGGATGTAAAACCAACTATTGGAAATTCTAATATTCAAGAATTAGTCAACGACGCACTAGAAAACGAACAAGAAGTTGAAGAAGTAGAAATTGCCGTTGCTCCTGAAGAAATCGAAATCCAACCAGAATTAGTTGAAGAAATCGAGGAAGAAGCGGAAGAGGAAGTTGAAGAAGATGATTTTTCTGATGAAGAAGAGGAAGAAACGGAAGATGAAATGGAGGAGGAAGAAGATGAAGAATTTGACGAA
>CALPNL020000140.1 GCA_943324925.2 Chitinophaga pinensis
AATTTTTCACTTTCGGTATCCAATGCTGAGGTTGCTTCATCCAAAATCATAATTGGTGGATTTTTCAAAACCGCACGTGCAATTGATAATCTCTGTTTTTGTCCGCCTGAAAGTTTGTTTCCGCTGTCGCCAATATTAGTATAAATACCATTTGGTAACTCTTTTACAAATTCGTAAGCATTTGCAATTTTC
The DNA here is from genome assembly GCA_943324925.2 of Chitinophaga pinensis. GTDB lineage: Bacteria > Bacteroidota > Bacteroidia > Flavobacteriales > Flavobacteriaceae > Flavobacterium. The sequence continues at coordinate 193 of CALPNL020000140.1, forward strand.
AAAGCTTCGATAATTTCGTCATCTGTAGCGTCCAATTTACCTAATGAAATATTTGCCTTTATAGTATCATTAAACAAAATACTATCTTGAGTAACCAATCCCATCAAACCACGCAACGATTGCAAATTCATTTCTTTAATCGCAACAGAATCAATTTCTATATTACCTTCATTTACATCATAAAAACGAGTCAGTAAATTGGCAATAGTACTTTTTCCACTTCCCGATTGACCCACTAAAGCTACTGTTTGTCCTTTCTTTACTTCCAATGAAAAGTCCTTTAAAACGTATTCGTCTTCGTATTTAAAATGGATGTTTTTGATGCTTATTTCAGATTCAAAGGTGTCTTTTTCGATCGCGTTAACTTTATTTACAATAGGATTTTCTTGCTCTAATATTTCTAATATTCGTTCAGCAGCTGCATTTCCTCTTTTGATATTATAAGAAGCTTTTGAGATTGATTTAGCTGGAGTTAAAATATTATAAGCCAATCCCATATAGGTAATAAAAGCTGCTCCATTTAAAGTATGCTCAATTAAAACCATATGTCCGCCAAACCATAATAATACGGCAATTACCATAATTCCCATGAATTCACTCAAGGGCGACGCAAGATTTTGTCGGTTACCAATAGTGTTTGACAAACCAAAAAATTTATCTGTTGAATTTTGAAATATTTTACCGAAGTATTTTTCTGAATTGTAGCCTTTTACCACTTTCAATCCGCCAAGAGTTTCTTCAATGATGGAAAGGAATATCCCTTGTTCTTCTTGAGCTTTTGTAGATTGTTTCTTTAATTTTTTTCCAATAAATGAAATCACCGTTCCTGAAATTGGTATAAAAATAAAAACAAAAATCGTCAGTTTTACGCTTATGGTAAACATGGCAATTATGGTAAATAGAATGGTTAAAGGTTCTTTTACTATTAATTCCAATATTGATAAAAAAGAACTTTGAACTTCATTTACATCACCGGCAATTCTTGAAATGGTATCTCCTTTTCTTTTTTCTGAGAAGAAGGCCAATGGCAAATCAAGGGTTTTCTTGTACATGGCATTTCGAATGTCTTTCAAAACGCCGTTTCTTAGAAAAGTTATAAAAAATAAGGCCAAATAATCGGAGAGATTTTTTAATAAAAATATAGTGATAATTCCCGCTACCAATACTCCTAAAGTATACCCAATTCCATAGGTATCGGTCATATTGGTTAAATAGTAACTAGAATAATCAGAAAGGTATTTTTTTAATTCCCAAATTCCAGTGTACGTTGGCTCAATGTAATTTTGCTTAGCTTGACCAAACAAAACATCCATCATTGGCATTAATGATATGAAAGAAAGTGTTCCAAAAAGCGCGTATAAAACATTAAAAAAAATGTTTAAATAAGCGTACTTTTTATAGGGAAGTACAAAGGGAAATATCTTTTTAAAATTACTCATTAATCAATCTTTAAATCCTCTAAAATCCTTTTGATTTTAGTATCTAATTTTGCGTTTACTTCCTTAAAATCATCAACTGAATCCAAATTGGTATTTACACTTACATAAAATTTAATTTTTGGTTCTGTACCACTTGGTCTCGCAGCAATTTTAGAACCTTCATCAGTATAATAAATCAACACATCTGATTTTGGAATGGTCATTGTTTCTTTTTCTCCTGTCAATAAATTAGTAGCAATTGAAGTTTGATAATCTTCCATCATGATAATGCGTTCACCATTAATTTCTTTTATCGGATTGGTTCGCATGTCAACCATCATTTGCTTAATTTCTTCTAAACCTTCAATACCTTTTTTAGTAATTGAAACTAAGAATTCTTTATAAAAACCGAAATCTACGTATAAATTTAATAGCTCTTGATATACCGAACTTCCATTTGCTTTAGCGATAGCTGCAATTTCGCAGATAAGTAGGGAAGAAGCTACCGCATCTTTATCGCGAACAGCATCTCCAACCATAAAACCAAAGCTTTCCTCTCCACCACCGATGAATTCTAGGTCTGGAAAATCATTGATCATTTTTGCAATCCACTTAAATCCGGTTAATCCCACTTTACATTCTACTTGGTAAGCAGTTGCTAATTCCATCATCATTGGAGTGGATACAATTGTAGTTCCTACAAATTGATTTCCGGAAATTTTACCTGCTTTTTGCCATTTTTCTAATAAAAATCCAGTCATCAAAACCATCGTTTGGTTTCCGTTTAAAAGCATCATTTCTCCTTCATTGTTTCTTACTGCAACTCCCAGTCTATCACAGTCTGGATCCGTTCCAATGACAATATCGGCTTGGATTTTATCGGCTAATTCTAATGCCATTTTCAAAGCTTCAGGCTCTTCAGGATTTGGAGATTTTACGGTTGGAAAATCGCCATTTGGCTCTGATTGTTCGGGAACCAAATTCACATTGGTATAACCGGCTTGTGCTAAAGTTTCAGGAACCGACATTATTGAAGTTCCATGTAAAGAAGTAAAAACAATATTTAAATCACTTTTTGCAGCTGCAGGTGTATTAAAACTTGCGTTTTCTATAGATGATTTTATAAAAGCGGCATCAATTTCCGAATCGATGTATTCTATTAAATCCTCGTTTGCATCAAATTTAATTTCGTCGTATTTCAGTTCTTCAATTACATTTATTATTTCAGCATCTTGAGGGGGAACTAGTTGTCCTCCATCTTCCCAATATACTTTGTAACCGTTATATTCCGGCGGATTGTGCGATGCAGTTAAAACAATTCCAGCTTGGCAACCTAAATATTTTAGTGCAAAACTCAATTCAGGTGTCGGTCGCAAGTCGGAAAACAAATAGACTTTTATTCCATTGGCAGAGAAAACGTCTGCAACTACTTTAGCTAAAGTTTGACTATTATGACGACAGTCGAATGCAATTGCTACTTTTAAGTCTTTGTTTGGGAACACTTTTCGCATGTAATTTGAAAGTCCTTGCGTGTTTTTCCCTAGGGTGTATTTATTGATTCTGTTGGTCCCAACGCCCATAATCCCGCGCATTCCTCCAGTTCCAAATTCTAAATTTTTATAGAAACTCTCTTCTAGATTTTTAGGAGATGAGGTCATCATTTCCTTGATTTCATCGTGAGTTTGTTTGTCGAAAATAGGTGTTAACCATTCGTTTACGGCAGTTAGTATTTTTGTAGGTAATTCCATTTAATATTGATATTATTTTTTGTAACCTATTTTATTTCTTTTATTGTTAATTTCTTCAACATTATCTTTTTCTACCAAATAATTTAAAGCCTGATAAATATCTGGAAATTGATTTTCTATTAATGAAATTCTTTCTTTTAATTCACTGTAAGTTAAAGAAAATTGTCTAAAAGTTACAAAGGCTCTAATTATTGATATGTTTACCTCGATCGCTTTTTCACTATTTAGAACACTTGAGAGCATTGCGATCCCTTGTTCAGTAAAAGCAAAAGGCATGTATCTTGTTCCTCCACGGTTTGAGGTCACAATTTGTGACCTCAAACAATTTAACTCTATTTCATTAAGTTCGAACATAAAATCTTCTGGAAACCGAGAAATATTTCTTCTTACAGATTGCTTAAGTGATTTTGTTTCAATATTATATAAAATAGCTAGGTCAAAATCTAGCATTACTTTAAATCCGCGAATCTCGAATATTTTATTTTGAATAATGTCTAATTCCATAATGGTTTGTCTTTTATAAATTCGATTTTATCTGCGTATAATTATTAACTCAATTCTTTTGAAATTTTATATCGTTCTTCGTTGTTCTTTGTTCTTAAAATGATTTCACCTAAAAATCCTGCTAAAAATAATTGTGTTCCAATAATCATAGTAGTTAATGAAATGTAAAACCAAGGATTATTAGTTACCAATTCATAAGGCATTCCGTGGTAAAGCTTGTATAATTTTAGGAAACCAATAAATCCTGCTGATAAGAAACCAATTAGAAACATAATTGAACCTAAAGCGCCAAACAAGTGCATGGGTCTTTTTCCAAAACGCGAAAGAAACCAAATAGTTATTAAATCTAAAAATCCATTGATAAACCGTTCCATTCCAAATTTAGTTTCACCGTATTTTCTAGCTTGGTGCAAAACCACCTTTTCGCCAATTTTCCCAAAACCAGCATTTTTAGCTAAAACGGGAATATATCGGTGCATTTCTCCTGAAACTTCGATGTTTTTTACTACCACATTTTTATAAGCTTTCAATCCGCAATTGAAATCATTTAGTTTTACACCAGAAGTTCTTCTTGCTGCCCAATTGAATAATTTTGAAGGTAAATTTTTAGCAAAAACCGAATCGTATCTTTTCTTTTTCCACCCAGAAACCAAATCAAATTGTTGTTTGGTAATCATATCGATTAAGTCAGGAATTTCTTCAGGACTGTCTTGTAAATCGGCATCCATTGTAATTACGATATCGCCTTGCGCTTTAGCAAAACCAGCATGAAGTGCTTGCGATTTTCCGTAATTTCTTAAAAAACGAATCCCTTTAATATTCGAATTTTCAGATGACAATTGCTCAATAATATCCCATGATTTATCGGTGCTACCATCGTCTATGAAAATAACTTCGTAGGAATAATTATTAGATTTCATTACAGAAACAATCCAATTATGGAGTTCTTGCAATGATTCTTCTTCGTTGAGAAGTGGAATAATAATGGATAGATTCATTATTTATTATACTTGGTTTGTTTGCTTAGTTTTGAAAAATGCCGCCATTATTAATCCAAAAATTGAATTAATTACGATGTATGTTAAAGAACCTTTTAATAAACCTACTATTGAAAATTGGTCATTTTCTTGTAGATTTTTCACAGCTTCATTAATTGCTTCAGCAGGGGTGTTAAATTTTTGCATAGTACTAATCATATATTTTATAGTCAACTCTTTAATTGTTTCTTTAGCAGATGGATCAATAAAATTAAATAATATTATATTAAAGCCTACAGATATTGCGATTCCAACAAGTCCGCAAATAAAATAGGTTGTAAAGGCATCTTTGAAGCTAAAAATTCCGTTCAATTCTTTTTTAGTTTTTGAAAGAAG
>CALPNL020000141.1 GCA_943324925.2 Chitinophaga pinensis
GATGAAGTTGACTTTGCAGATTTAGCAGAAGAGGTAATGGGTAATGTAAATGATGATGAAAATGGAATATCATAATCCTGTTTTATTAAAAGAATCTGTAGACGGACTAGATATTAAACCTGACGGAATTTATGTAGATGTGACTTTTGGAGGTGGCGGTCATTCAAGAGAAATCTTGAGTAGGTTAGGCTCTAATGGCAGATTGTATGCTTTTGATCAAGATGAAGATGCGCTTGCAAATTCAATTGATGACGAACGATTTGTTTTAATTAATGAGAATTTCCGATTCATAAAAAGATTTTTACGATTTCACAATGTTAAAAGCGTTGATGGAATTTTAGGTGATTTAGGCGTTTCGTCTCATCAATTTGATGTAGCAGAACGTGGTTTTTCTACCCGTTTCGAAGGAGAATTGGATATGAGAATGAGTCAGAAACAGGACTTAAATGCCTATAAAGTTGTCAATGAATATGATGAAGAAAATTTGAGAAGAGTTTTTCTTGATTATGGCGAATTAAAGAATGCTCCGGTAATTGCAAGAGTAATTATTGAAGCTCGCGAATACGAACCAATAAAAAATACAGAACAGCTGAAAGTAGTTTTAGGACGTTTTTTACAAGCACATAAAAGTCATAAGATCCTAGCTCAAATGTATCAGGCGATTCGAATTGAAGTCAACCAAGAAATGGAAGTTTTAAAAGAGTTTTTAGAACAATCTCTAGAAATTTTGAAACCAGGCGGAAGATTAAGTGTGATTTCCTACCATTCATTGGAAGACAGATTGGTAAAAAGAATAATGAAAAACGGAATGTTTGAAGGGGAGCCAGAACGCGATTTCTATGGGAATTTTTCGGTTCCATTTAAAACAATTGGAAAATTAATAGTTCCAGATTTTCAAGAAATAAAAAGCAACAATAGAGCGCGAAGTGCAAAATTGAGAATTGCTGAAAAGAAGTAATAAATGAAAAACGGGGTTTACAGCATTTTAAAGGCAAGGTTTTTAATCAATGAAGAAGCGAATGCAGCTAAAAATTGGCGTTTCATCGTGTTTTTGATTTTACTGGCTATAATTATGATTGCAAACAATAATAATGTAGATCAAAAAGTATTCAAAATAATTCAATTAACGGGAGAAGTAAAAGAATTGCGATCTGAATTTGTGGATAGAAGATCAGAATTGATGAAATTAAAAATGGAATCAACGGTAACTCAAAAAATGGCTGTTAAAGGAATTTTACCAGCATCTGTTCCGCCGGTTAAAGTAATAATAAAGAAAAAAGAAGAAAAAGGATTTTTCAAAAATCTATGGTAGAAGATAATAAAAATAGCACCGTAAGAATTTATATAGTTGCAGTTGTCATCTTTTTTATGGCGGTTGCGATTGTACTTAAAATCACTAATATCCAATGGGTAGAAGGAGATTCTTTACGTAAATTAGCTAACAAACATTCGATAAAGAACTTTGTAATTCCTGCAAATAAAGGAAATATCTATTCTGCAGACGGAAGTTTATTGGCCACTTCTATTCCAAATTACAATATTCGTTTTGATGCAATGGCACCTGATGCTAAAGATTTTCAAAAATACATCAAACCACTTTCTGATTCTTTAGCTATTTTGTTCAATAAGCCAAGTAATTATTTTCAATCTGAATTAACTAGAGCAAGAACTAGCAGTAATCGATTTTACTTATTAGCTAGAGATTTAAGTTACACGGATTACATGAAAATAAAACAATTTCCACTATTTAAATTAGGGATCTATAGAGGTGGAATTATAGTTGAACAAAAGGTAGTAAGAAAACATCCAATTGGTGAAATTGCTTCAAGAACTATTGGTTATGAGCGAATTACCCCTGAAGGTTTGCCTGATGGAAAAGGAATTGAGTGGGCTTTTAGAAAGTACTTAAATGGGAAAGATGGGAAAGTCCTAAAACAGAAAATCGCTAAAGGACAATGGAAACCCATTCGTGATGTGAACGAAGTGGAGCCGCAAGATGGTTATGATATAATTTCTACCCTCGATGTTTATATTCAAGATATTGCTCATCATGCATTAATTGATCAATTAGTAAAATACAAAGCGGATCATGGTTGTGTGGTAGTAATGGAAACCAAAACGGGTTATGTAAAAGCGATTTCTAATTTGGGAAAAGTTGCAGAAAACACCTACGCGGAAACTACAAATTATGCCATTGCAGAATCTCATGAACCTGGTTCAACTTATAAATTAGCAGATTTGATGACACTGCTAGAGGATAAAAAAGTAGATACAAGTGCAGTATACAATACTAATGGAGGTGTAATTTCCTATTTTGGAAATAAGGTTGTGGATTCTCATGAAGGAGGTTATGGTGTTATTTCATTGGCAAAAGGATTTGAGAAATCATCTAATACAGTTATGGTTCAAGCGGTTTATAACAATTATAAGAATGAACCTTCAAAATTTGTAAATCACCTAAATGCTTATGGATTAAATTCCAGATTGGGTTTGCCGTTTCAAGGTGAAGGTAAGCCATACATACCACAGCCAACGGACAAAACCTGGTCTAATATTTCACTTCCTTGGATGGCATTTGGTTATGGAGTTTCAATCACCCCGTTACAAACCTTAACCTATTATAATGCTGTTGCAAATAATGGTGAAATGGTAAAACCACAATTCGTTTCAGAAATTAAAGAATGGAACAAGACCGTGAAGAAATTCGATAAGAAGGTGATGAACCCTAAGATATGCTCACAAGAAACAATTTTGAAATTGAAAGCGGTTTTAGAGAATGTGGTAAAAAGAGGAACGGCATCAAAGTTATATACCAAAGATTTTTCGATGGCAGGAAAAACGGGAACAGCTCAGGCCAACTATGGTTCCAATGGCGGTGCAGACAAACACTATATATCTTCATTTGTAGGATATTTTCCTGCGGACCTTCCTAAATATTCATGTATAGTGGTAGTTCACGATCCAGATTCATCCAATAATAATTATTATGGTGCAGATGTGGCAGGTCCAGTTTTTAAAAGAATTGCTCAAAAAATATTTACCGATTCTCCAACTAAAAACGTAGTTAAAAATTTGGAATTAAAAAATCCAAATCAAGAGAAAAACTATTCTGATTATTACGCAAAATCACAAGATAAAAAGAATGTAATTCCAAACTTAAAGGGAATGTCAGGAATGGATGCCGTGGCTATTTTGGGGAATTTAAAAGTAAAGGTGAAAGTTATTGGGGTTGGAAAAGTTAAAAAACAATCATTAAACCCAGGTGAAGCAATAAAAAGTGATACAATTATAACATTAGAATTATCGTGATTATTTTAAAAGACATACTTTGGAAAGTAGCAATTGAGGCCGTTCATGGCTCCACGGACCTTGCTATTGAAAAAATGGAATTTGATTCTAGGAAAATTGCCGAAAGCGATGTCTTTATTGCTATACGAGGAACAATTTCTGATGGTCACGAGTTTATAGAAACGGCTATTAATAAAGGAGCTATTGCAATTATTTGTGATGAGTTTCCTAAAATTATTGTTCAAGGGATTACTTACATAAAAGTAAACGATACCAATAAAGCAATGGCTTTTATGGCTGCAAATTATTTTGATAACCCTTCTCAAAAATTAAAATTAATTGGAATTACAGGTACCAATGGTAAAACAACCATAGCATCCTTATTGTTCCAATTATTTCAAAAAGCAGGGTTTAAAACAGGATTGCTTTCAACAGTTAAAATCGTTGTTGACACAAATGAATATAAAGCTACTCATACTACTCCAGATTCTATTTCAATCAATTACTATTTAAATGAAATGGTAAGTGCTGGCGTTGACTATTGTTTTATGGAAGTGAGTTCACATGGAATTCATCAAAAAAGAACAGAAGGATTGCATTTTACAGGTGGTGTTTTCACCAATTTGTCTCACGATCATTTAGACTATCACGCTACATTTTCAGAATACAGAGACGTTAAAAAATCGTTTTTCGATTATTTACCAAAAACTGCTTTTGCATTATCCAATATTGATGATAAAAATGGTTCCGTGATGTTGCAAAATACGAATGCAATAAAACGGTCTTATGCTTTAAAAACCTATGCTGATTATAAAGCGCAAATATTAGAAAACCAGTTGTCAGGTTTATTATTAAAAATTAATGATAATGAAGTTTGGGTTCGCTTAATAGGAACTTTTAATGCCTATAATTTGCTTGCGATATATGGAACCGCAGTTGAATTAGGGATGGAATCACTGGAAGTACTTCGCTTGTTATCAGAGTTAGAAAGTGTGTCGGGCAGATTTCAATATATTATTTCCAATGGAAAAATCACTGCCATTGTAGATTATGCACACACACCCGATGCTTTAGAAAATGTACTTAAAACCATCAACGATATTCGAACTAAAAACGAACAATTAATAACCGTTGTAGGTTGTGGAGGCGACAGAGATAAAACAAAAAGACCAGTGATGGCAGGAATTGCTTCCGATTTAAGTGATAAAATCATCATTACCTCTGATAACCCAAGGTCCGAAAATCCCGAAACCATCATTGAAGAGATGGAACGAGGAGTAGCTCCTCAAAATTATAAAAAAACAGTTTCTATCATTGATAGAAAACAAGCGATTAAAGCTGCATGTCAATTGGCACAAGCAAATGATATCATACTAATTGCAGGGAAAGGCCATGAAACTTATCAAGAAATTAATGGGGTACGCCATGATTTTGACGATATGAAAATTGTAAAAGAAATGTTAGATCAATTGAACAAATAAACGAAATTATGTTATACTATTTATTTGAATACCTACACAAAGCTTTAAATATCCCAGGAACTGGAGTGTTTCAATATATAACTTTCAGATCTGCATTGGCATTGATTTTATCTTTATTGATATCAACCATATTTGGTAAAAGAATTATCAATTTCTTAAGAAACCAACAAGTTGGAGAAACAGTTCGAGAGCTTGGTTTGGAAGGGCAATCTCAAAAAGCGGGCACCCCAACAATGGGAGGTTTAATAATCATTATTGCCACTTTAATTCCGGTTTTATTATTGACAAAATTGAACAATATCTATATTATCCTTTTAATTGTTACCACAATTTGGATGGGAACTATTGGTTTTATCGATGATTATATTAAAATATTCAAAAAAGACAAAGA
>CALPNL020000142.1 GCA_943324925.2 Chitinophaga pinensis
CATTCCCAAGTATATTAGCTGTAAATTATTCTGGGTCTTCAGGGAATATATATATATATGCGGATAATTCTATTTATTTATACAAATTATCCAGAGTATATTCAACCACATGGAATGGAACTTCTTGGTCTAACGGACAGCCTACTTCCTCTGTTGACGCTATAATTGACGGAGATTACTCCACAACGGCTAATGGTGTTTTTACAGCAAAAACTTTAACGGTCAATGCTTCTAAATCATTTACTATTAATAGCGGTAACACGATTACGGTTGCAGGTGCAATTACCGATAATGGTAATTTAGTAGTTCAAAACAATGCCAACTTAATTCAAACCAATTCTACCCCAGTAACTAATACCGGGAGTATAGTTGTCAATAGAAACAGCTCCAACATCCAATTGTATGATTATACCTTATGGAGTTCACCAGTGGCCGGACAAAAATTAAAAGCGTTTTCACCAGACACTCTCGATGCTCGTTTTTATTCTTATAACTCAGGGACTAATTTATACAATGTGGTTTCTGCACCAGCAACTACCGACTTTGCATCAACAACGGGTTACTTAATTCGGACTCCTAATACTTGGGCTGCCACAACTCCAACCACATTTAATGGGGTATTTACCGGAGTGCCAAATAATGGAGATATTCCATTTACAATGTCTGTAGGGGCATCAGGATTTAGATATAATTTAGTAGGAAACCCTTATCCGTCGCCTATTTCAATTGCTTCTTTTGTAAGTGATAACTCAACTATTACAGGAACTTTATATTTCTGGAGAAAAACCAACGGAACTGGAACAGCTTATTGTACTTATGCTGGATCTACTTTTACAACCAATGGTAATGCACAAGCGGCGGATCCAAATGGAATTATCCAAACCGGTCAAGGTTTTTTTGTAGAAGCCAATGGATCAGGAACCGCTTTATTGTTTAAAAACTCACAAAGAGTTTCCAACACTGCAGGACAATTTTTTAGATCGAATAATGTTATTGAAAATAATAGAATTTGGTTGAATGCTACCAATTCAGCAGGTGCCTTTTCACAAATGGCCGTAGGATATATGACCGATGCTACACAAAATGTAGATTCATTGGATGGTAAATACATTAATGATTCCCCATTCGCCTTAACCTCTTTAATTAATTCTGAAGAGTATACCATTCAAGGTCGTGCCTTGCCTTTTTCAACTTCTGATAGTATTCCTCTAGGATTTAAAACAGATGCGGCAGGAAACTACACTATTGCAATTGATCATGTAGATGGTTTGTTCAGTAATGGTCAAGCAATATACCTTAAAGACAATTTGCTAAATACAGTTACTAATTTAGGAGTAGGAAGTTATTCATTTGCATCTGCAGCAGGAACCTTTAATTCTAGATTTGAATTGGTGTTCCAACGAGTATTAGGAATTAGCAATCCAGAATTTACAAGCAATAACATAGTTGCTTTTAATGACCACGGCGACATCAGTATCAATTCAGGAAGTACTGTAATGGAGCAAGTTCGAGTTTATGATTTACAAGGACGTTTGTTAGTAGAGAAAAAACAAATCAATGCCACTGAAACTAGAGTCAATACAACTGCGGTAAACCAAGTGTTGCTTCTAGAAATTACCGCAACTACCGGTTCTAGAGTAATCAAAAAAATAATTCAGTAACGAGATAAAATAAGAAACCATGAAAAAAAGTTTATTGAAATTTATCGTATATAATTTATTTATTTTATCAAGCTGGAGTGCTCTTGCGCAGTTACCCGGAAGCGAAGATTCATCAGGAACAGGAAATCTTGAAGGAACTGATGCGGCACCCATCGGTGATTTTATTATTCCGATGATTTTGCTAGGAATTGTATTGAGCTTCTTCTTGCTTAAAAAGAAAAAAACAGCTTAAAAAATTTTTTTACAAATAAAAACCACGCTAGAGCGTGGTTTTTTCTTATTTATAATAATAAATAATCGTTATTTTGATTTTCTGGAAGATGATTTTCTAATCAATAATTCTGTTGTTAAAACTACTTTCTTTTCAATTTTTATACTACCCTGATTTTTCATTTGTTCTAATAGTACTTTTGCAGCCATTTTTCCCATTTCTTTAGGACATTGATCAATGGTTGAAATTGAAAGCTCCATAAATTTTGTAAAAGGCTCATTACCAAAACCGACTACGCAAAAATCTTCTGGAATTCTAATTCCTTGAGCGGTCAGTTCTTGAATTGCGCCCAGTGCAGCAAAATCACTTGAGGAGAAAATAGCATCAGGTGGATTTTTTAATCCTAGAAATTTCTTCACTGCCATACTCCCTGATTCTAGGCTACTTTTGGTTTGAAATACATAGTCTTCTTCAAAATGCAATCCGTTATCGATAACGGCTTGTTGGTAACCTTTGAAACGGTTTTGAAAAATCTCCAAGGTTTTATCACCGGAAATGTGCGCAATTTTTTTACAACCTTCATCTATTAAGTGTTGCGTAGCTGAGTAGGCTACATCGTAATCGTTAATAGTAACCGAGCTCACACCCTCAATATTTTTCTTTCTATCGAAGAAAATTAATGGGACATTTTTGTCAACCACTCTTTTAATTACTCGATCATTTTCGGAGCTTACATTGGATACCGACATCAAAATCCCGTCGACTTGTGCATTTAAAAGCGTATTGATGTTCTCAATTTCTCTTTTTTCGTCTTCATGAGTTTGACAAATAATTACATTGTATTGATGTGGATATAATTCTTCTTCTATTCCTCGAATTACTGATGCGAAAAAGTTACTATCGATACGAGGAACAATTACACCGATATTATTACTTTTTCCACTTCGTAAAGCAAGAGCTAATTTATTTTGTTTATAATTCATTTTAGCAGCCGTCTCTGCCACTAGTTGACAGGTTGCTTTGCTAATTTTAGGATTATTATTTAGTGCTCTAGAAACAGTGGCAGCAGAAATATTTAATGCCTTAGCAATATCGTATATGGTTGGCTTTTCACTCATTGTGAAATACTTATTTTTATTTAGATGGTAAAAGTACTATTTTTTTTCAAATTATCTAAAGATAAATTTCAGCAAAACTTCACTACAAATAGTGATTTTATAATGCCCTTTGGCACATTTATTAATAGGATGATTCAAATTATTTTATTGAATTATTGTACTCAATATTTTTTTTACCAAATAATTATATTTTAAAATAATATTTGATAAATCAATTATTTTTATATTTTTGTAATCGATTGCATTATAAATAAATGGATAATATTTGTTTTAATAATCATTAGAAAAGTTACTTTTAAATGAAAAATTTAATTACACTTATTGTATTGTTATTTTTGTTTAACCCTGTTTGTGGACAAAACTATTACATGACTCAACCTCAAGGCTATGGAGCTGCTGCTACAGGTGGAGGTAACGTCACTCCAATAACCGTAACTAATTATACAGATTTCAAAAACGCTTTGAATTCGACTTCTGCTGCCAATTCTGTAATATTAGTTTCAGGGACTATTGATTGCTTATACACTAGTGTTACCTTAAACAATAAAACTATAATTGGATTGCCAGGTGCGCGGCTAAGGAACAATCAAATTACTTTAACCAACTTTGTTACGTCTGCACAAAATTCGGGAATTTTAAATATTAAATCTGGCTCCAATAATGTGATCATAAGAAATTTAATATTTGAGGGTCCAGGTGCTTTTGATGTTGATGGAAGAGATAATTTAACGGCAGATGGTTGCACTAATTTATGGGTTGATCATTGTGAATTTCAGGATGGAATGGACGGTAACTTTGACAATAAAGGACTTTCAGATAATATTACTATTTCGTGGTGTAAATTCACCTATTTAAAACCTGCTATCCCAGGAGGCTCTGGAGGTTCTAACGATCACCGGTTTTCAAATTTGATAGGTTCATCCGGTACTGACTTTCCTACTGATGGAAATTATAGTATTACTTTTCAGAATTGCTATTGGGCTAATGGTTGTAAGGAAAGGATGCCAAGAGGAAGAAATACCCAAATTCATATGTTAAATTGTTATTATAATACCAATGTTACGGGATCATTAGCAATTGGTCTTGGAGGTGGAGCTAATAATTCAACCTGTTATGTTGAGAATACCAATTTTTCAAATATTTCAAGTGTTTATAGAAATTACAATACTACAGATGGAGGGACGGTGAGTATACAATTTTCAGGGTGCCTAAATGGGGCCGCTAATGTTGGTACTGTTGCTGCACCTAACTATACCTACACTGTTATCCCTGTAAATGATGTGGCCACTTATATTCCAAATATTGCTTGTGGAGCTGGTGCTACTTTGAACGTTTCGGCCGCTGGAGTTCTTTCTACAAATTGTCCAAATGTTATGGGATTGAACGAATTGGATCCAACTAGTAAAATTGTTCATTACCCGACTTTTATTGAAAATGAAATGAAAATCGATTTTCCTCCTACAATTTCTGGACAAGTCAAAATTTCAATAGTTTCTTTATCTGGACAAATTGTATTTTCTAATAAATTAGAAGTGTCTTCACTACAAGAAACTGCCTTGAATTTAACTGATCTAATGAGTGGAATGTATCTTGTAAGATTACAATTCAATCAATATATAAGCAATTGGAAAATTATTAAAAAATAATATCTAATTTATTTATTCTTCAATTTTACAAAGGAATTATTTTTTATACTATTTTTATAAAAAATATTATTCGCAATAATAGCCCTGTTTATTTTTATTTTTAACTTTTTCAGATGTTTTATTTGGTAATATTATAATAATTGTATATGTTTGTGTAATCGATTACATTGTTTTCAAAACCAAATTTAATTCGGATTTAAAAGGAAATAGATATCATTATGATTAAAAAAGTTTTTATTAGAGTTCCTGGTTTTAGTATTCTCCTAGTTTTATTTTTGTTTTCTTGCGCTTCAAGTAAACAAAAATCGAATGGTACTTCCGATGTTGCCTGGTCTGCTGCGTTAAAAAATATACAACTAATTAAAGAACCAGTATTTCAAAATAAGGTATTTGACATTACTAATTATGGAGCTAAAGGTGATGGTATTTTTAATAATACAGAAGTTTTTAAAAATGCAATTCTACTTTGTTCTCAAAATGGTGGTGGTGTAGTTTTGGTGCCCAAGGGAAAATTCTTTAC
>CALPNL020000143.1 GCA_943324925.2 Chitinophaga pinensis
ACCTCTGTTTTTTTGATTTTTCGATCTGAATTTCGTTTTGCTGAGAAAGAAAATAGAAAAATAACCGCAATGATCATCAAAATCAATCTTGCGTTTATCCAAATATTTTTTCTAGTCTCTTTTTCCATTTTTAATCTTAATTAATCCGTTTCTATTTTGTTAATTATTTTTTTGCAAAGCTTGTTTAATTGAATGTACTAATTCCCCAATATCTCCTGCGCCAATTGTCACGATAATTTTCGCTTCACTTTCCAAAATTTGAGTAATCAAATCCGTTTTTGAAACTACTTTTTTATGCTCATTCGTCATTTTATCTAAAAGCCAACTCGATGTGATTCCCTCAATTGGCAATTCTCTCGCTGGATAAATATCTAACAATAATACTTCGTCAAATTTGGATAAGCTTTTAGCAAATCCATCGGCAAAATCTCTCGTTCTGCTAAAAAGATGCGGCTGGAAAATAGCCAGTACTTTTTGATTTGGATACAATTCAGAAACGGCTTGATAAACAGCATCAATTTCTGTTGGATGGTGCGCATAATCATCGATGTAAACTAAATTCGATTCTTTTATTTGATAGGAAAACCTTCTTTTTATTCCTTTAAATGATTTCAAAGCTGCTGCAATATCATCATTAGAAGTTCCAAATGTTTTGGCCATAGCCAATGCCATGAGCGCATTCGTCAAATTGTGTTTGCCTGGTAATCCAAATTGTAAATTAGAGATTACTTCTGTTGGTGTTTGAACATCAAAAACATAATTTCCATTATCAATTCGAACATTATATGCCTTGTAATCTGCATTTTCATTTACAGCAACTGTTACTCCTTCAAGATCCAAGTTTTTAGCAATGAAAAGCTGACTTTTATCTGTAATTTTACTTGCAAATTCTAAAAACGAAGCTTCAATTGCAGCGCTATCACCATAAATATCCAAATGATCGGCATCCATAGACGTAACGCAAGCAATATTTGGAAACAAATGCAAGAAAGAACGATCAAATTCATCAGCTTCAACCACTGTTATTGATTTTCCAGTTCCGATTAAATTCGAATTGTAATTTTCTACAATTCCGCCTAAAAACGAAGTAACATCAGCGCCACTTTGATATAATATATGACCTAAAATACTTGAGGGTGTTGTTTTTCCATGTGTTCCGGCAACGGCAAAACAAAAAGTATCTTTAGTGATCAAACCCAATACTTCTGCTCTTTTTTTAACGACAAATTCTCTTTCTAGAAAATAATTCCATTGCGAATGAGTAGTTGGAACCGCTGGCGTAATCACCACTAAGGTATTTTCAATATAATAATCGGTCGGAATAAGACCAATATCATCTTTGTAATGAATGTCAATACCGCTTTCACTTAGTTCTTTAGTTAGCTCTGTTTCTGTTTTATCATAACCAGATACCTTTTTCCCGATGGACTTGAAATAGCGCGCTAAGGCACTCATTCCGATTCCTCCGATTCCTATGAAATAGACGTTATGTATTTGGTTTAAGTTCATTTACTTGGATTATAATTACTTTATCAATTTCACAATTTCATCAACAATATCATTGGTAGCATTCACTTTAGCTAACTTTTTTATATTTTCAGAAAGCTGCTTTTGCAAATTTTCATTAGTTATTAAATCGCTAAAAACAGAACTGAAATTTTCATCTAATTCACTTTCTTTAATCATCAACGCCCCTTTTTTATCCACTATCGATTTGGCATTTTTTGTTTGATGGTCTTCCGCCACATTGGGTGATGGAATAAATAGTACCGGTTTACCCACAATACTCAATTCAGAAACCGATGACGCCCCCGCTCTTGAAATTACAAAGTCGGCAGCAGCATAAACCAAATCCATACGATCTATAAAAGCTAAAACTTGAACTTTATTGGAATCATATTTTTTATATTCATCCAAATAAAATTTACCACATTGCCAGATAATCTGTACGTTTTGTGAAGCAAAAAAATCAAGTTCTTTTTCAATTAATTGATTCACTCTTCGAGCACCTAGACTTCCTCCTAATATTAGAAGTGTTTTTTTGGCAGGATCCAAATTGAAATATTTAATGGCTTCCGCTCTTTTACTATCTATAGAAATTAAATCTTGACGAACCGGATTTCCAGTTAGAATCATCTTGTCATTTGGAAAAAACCGATCTAAATTTTCATAAGCCACGCAAATTTTATTGGCCTTTTTACTCAATAACTTATTGGTAATTCCAGGATAAGAATTCTGTTCTTGAATTAACGTAGGTATATTTAAAGAATTCGCCATTTGCAATAATGGTCCCGAAGCAAATCCTCCAGTGCCAATCACCACATCGGGTTTAAAACTATTTATTATAGCTCTTGATTTCCATAAACTACTTATTAATTTTACTGGAAATAATAAATTTTGTAGGGTTAATTTTCTTTGCAAACCAGCAATCCAAAGTCCTTTAATAGCATAACCGGCTTGAGGTACTTTTTGCATTTCCATTTTATCCTGAGCACCGACAAATAAAAATTCTGCTTTTGGAAAACGCAATTTCAATTCATTTGCAATAGCAATTGCTGGATAAATATGTCCACCAGTTCCGCCACCGCTAATTATGAATTTATGATTTCCCATATACTTTTATTTATTTTTCATAACAGGTTCCATAGGATTTGCCGAAGCATCTTCTATTGAATAATTATCGTTTTGCACCAATTCTTCTTGTTCAAGTGCATTTTCTTTTTCAATTTGCTCGTCAATTAATTTTTGTAAAATCTGTTCTCTTTTTTCAGCTTCACTTTGCTCAAGAGCTATTTCTTCTTCTTTTTTGGTTACCCCAATAATAATTCCAAGAGAAACACAAGTCATCCAAATTGAACTTCCTCCACTACTTATTAATGGCAATGTTTGTCCTGTAACTGGTAATAATTCTACTGCCACACCCATATTGATGAGTGCTTGAAATATCATTGGAAAACCGAGCCCGACGACAACTAATTTTCCAAATAGCGTATTGGCTTTGTGGGCAGCAACTATAAATCTGAAGAAGAGCAGCAAGTACAAACTAAGTACCAATAAACCGCCTATTAAGCCATATTCTTCTACTATAATTGCAAAAATAAAGTCGGAAGACGATTGTGGAAGCACATTTTTCTGTACGCTTTTCCCAGGACCTAATCCGTAAATTCCTCCAGAAGCGATGGCTATCTTGGCATTTTTTATTTGATAATCATCTTCGCCGGGTTTATTGGAAGTATAATTTTCAATTCTACTGGTCCAGGTTCCTACTCTATTGAAGAACTTAGAATCGGGAAATGCTCTTGACAAAATCACAAAAAACACAAGAAAAATTATTCCAGAACCGATAATGATTCCTATGTATTTTAGCGGATAATTTCCCACAAAAGTCAGCATAATAACCATTGAAAAAATCAACGCAGTGGTGGAAAAATTGGCTGGTAAGATAAAACCTAATGTAATAAAAACGGGAATCCATAAATCAATAAAAGAAGACTTAAATGAAACCGGTTCCTCCGATTTTCTAGACAGGTATCTTGCAACAAAAATCATTAATACTACCGATGCAAATGTGGAGGTTTGAAATGTAATTCCAATAAATGGCACTTTTATCCAGCGACTTGCATTAGCACCAGCTATTACAGTTCCTTTAACCAAAGTATAGGCCAATAGCGCCCAAACAATTGGCAAAGCAATTTTTGAAATAGGTCTAAAATAATGATAGGGAATTTTGTGTACTCCGTAAATAATCAAGAATCCCATAAATATATGAGCCAAATGAGTCAATAAATAACTAATCGTATTTCCATCCCCATCGTTCATGTAAGCCAAATTACTACTGGCACTAAAAACAGGCATAAAAGAAAACAAAGCCAATAGGGCAACGAATGTCCATATTACTTTATCTCCTTTTAAATTGTTTATTAGTTCTTTCATAATTAAGCCTTATGCTTTACGCTTTTTACAAATGTTGTACTGCGTTTTTAAATTGATTTCCTCTGTCTTCATAGTTTTCGAATAAATCGAAACTCGCGCAAGCTGGAGATAAAAGCACGGTATCTCCTTTTTCTGCCAATCGTTGTGACATGGTAACTGCGTCTTTCATACTCGTTACTTCAATCATCATATCCACAATATTTCCAAAAGAATCGATAATTTTCTTGTTATCAACACCAAGACAAATTATAGCTTTCACTTTTTCATGAACCAAAGACATCAATTCTGAATAATCATTCCCTTTATCAACCCCACCAACAATCCACACTGTAGGAGTATTCATGCTATCTAAAGCGAAGAAAGTAGCGTTTACATTGGTCGCTTTGGAATCGTTTATATATTGAACATTTTGGATTTTTAAAACTTTTTCCAACCGATGTTCTACCCCTTGAAAATTGGACAAACTTTCACGAATAGTTTGTTTACGAATTTGCATCAATTTCGCTACCGAAGTTGCAGCCATAGCGTTTTTCATGTTGTGTTTTCCTTCTAATGCAATGTATTGAGTTTCCATTACAAATTCTTCTTGGTTGATGTTAATTTCCATACTATTGTCTTTTAAAAATGCTCCGTTTTCAAGTGTTTTTGAAATTGAAAAAGGAATTAATTGTGCTTTCGTTTTATTTATTTTAAACCATTCGGTCATTGCTTCATCATCTGCATCATAAATCAAATAATCATTTTCAGATTGATTCATTGTAATCCTAAATTTTGAAGCGATATAATTTTCATATTTATATTCATATCGATCTAAATGATCTGGGCTAATATTGGTAATTATTGCAATTTCTGGCTTATAATTTATAATGCCATCCAATTGGAAACTACTCAATTCTAACACATAGACATCGTAATTATCTTCGGCCACTTGCCAAGCAAAACTTTTTCCAATATTGCCACCCAAGCCAACATTTAGTCCTGCCGATTTTAGCAAATGATAGGTTAACATTGTAGTTGTCGTTTTACCATTACTTCCTGTTATACCAACCGTTTTTGCTTTTGTAAAAGGTGCTGCAAACTCAATTTCAGAGATTACAGGAATCTTCTTTTCAAATAGCAATTTTACTATCGGCGCTTTTTCGGGAATTCCTGGGCTTTTCATCACCACATCCGCATTAAGAATTGCTTCTTGTGTATGCTTTTC
>CALPNL020000144.1 GCA_943324925.2 Chitinophaga pinensis
CAAATCACCATGAAATTGGCTAACAAAATGTATTCTCTTGGATTTTCAATAGTCTTTACAGAATGAGCATATCTTACAGATATAAAATCACCCTCTTTTACTATATGAGAAATTTCAACTTTAGATCGAATATAAGACCTACTTAATTCGGAAGCCAATGAGAGTAAGTCTTCCCGATTCATTTCTATAAATCCAGTGCTGCTATTCCATTCTAAAAGGATGTCATCATGTAAATACGATGCCAAAACAGTTGGATTTATTAACGCCTCTGATTTGTAAAAATCAAGAATTATCTTTTTTAAATTCATAACTATTTTAATTTTTGAATTAAATCTGGTATTTTTTTAATATTAGCTAATTGCTTTAATTTTTCTCTCGATTCTTCAACAGGAGTCCCAAAATAACTTTTGCCTCCTTCTATAGATTTGGTAACACCTGTTTGTCCTAAAACAACTGCTTTAGCTCCAATGGTGATTCCACTGGTGGTTCCAACTTGTCCCCAAAGGGTAACTTCATCTTCGATAATTACACAACCTGCAATACCTGTTTGCGAAGCAATCAAACATTTTTTTCCGATAACCGTATCATGACCCACATGAACTTGGTTGTCTATTTTTGTACCTTCTCCAATTGTTGTATCCCCAGTAACTCCTTTGTCAATAGTGCACAAGGCGCCAATACCAACATTGTTTTCAATGACTACTCTACCGCCAGAAATCAACTGATCAAATCCCGTTTCCCGTTTCTTGTAATAAAAAGCATCTGCTCCTAATATTGTTCCTGCGTGTATAATAACATTATCACCAATTACAGTATGATCGTATATCGAAACATTGGAATGAATTAGACAATTTTTCCCGATAATAACATTATTTCCAATAAATGTATTTGGCTGTATTACAGTACCTTCTCCAATTATAGCTGAAGTAGAAATTGAATTATTTGAAGATTGAAAAGGTTTAAAATATTTGGTTAATTTATTAAAATCTCTGAATGGATCGTTAGATATTAATAACGCTTTACCATTTGGACAATCTACATTTTTATTAATTAAAATAATCGTAGCTGCAGATTGTAATGCCTTATCATAATATTTAGGATGATCCACAAAAACAATATCACCGTTTTCAACCACATGTATTTCATTCATTCCTTGGACAGGAAAATTAGATTCACCAACGTATTCGCACCCAATTATAGATGCAATTTCGTGAAGTGGATACGTTTTAGGGAATTTCATTTAGCTGTATTCGAAAATTGATTATTTATTCTTTAACACGTTCCATGTAAGAACCTGTAGCAGTATCAATTTTAATTTTATCGCCTTCATTAATAAATAAAGGGACATTTACTGAAGCACCCGTTTCAACTTTTGCTGGCTTAGTTGCATTTGTAGCGGTATTCCCTTTAACACCTGGCTCTGCATAAGTTACTTCAAGTACAATTGAAGAAGGCATATCTACAGATAATGGTAAATCTGTTTCTGTATTAATTTGAACCATCACAATTGTTCCTTCTTTTAATAAATCTGGCGCATCAAGAGTTTTTTTATCTAATGTAATTTGCTCATACGATTCAACATTCATAAAATGAAATTGATCACCTTCAGCATATAAATATTGAAATGAATGAGTTTCTACACGAACTTCTTCAATTTTATGACCTGCAGAAAAAGTGTTATCTAAAACCTTTCCATTGGACAAGCTTCTTAATTTTGTTCTAACGAACGCTGGACCTTTTCCTGGTTTTACATGCAAGAACTCTATTATTTTATAAATATCATTGTTGTATTTGATACATAATCCGTTTTTAATATCTGATGTAGATGCCATTTTATATTTGTTTTAGGCGATAGGCTTTAGGTTATAGGCGCTATCGAATTGGTTATTATTTATTTTACCTAAGTTAATTGCTGTTGAATAATACTACTTAAAAATTTCCAGAATATCCTTTCATAATTCCTCTTGATGAATTTCTGATAAAATCGATAATTTCATCTCTTTCTGGAGTAGCTTCCATTTCAGCTTCAATTATCCCAACAGCTTGAGTGGTATTATAATTTTTTTGATATAATATTCTATAAATTTCTTGAATCTCTCTTATTTTTTCAGTAGTAAACCCTCTTCTTCTTAATCCTACAGAGTTAATTCCAACATAGGAAAGTGGTTCTTTTGCAGCTTTAGTATAAGGAGGAACGTCCTTTCTTACCAGTGAACCACCTGAAATCATAGCGTGATCTCCGATATTTATAAACTGATGAATTGCAGCTAAACCACCAACAATAGCATAATTTCCAACAGTAACGTGACCTGCAAGAGCTACACCATTTACAATTATGGCATTATCACCAATATGACAATCGTGAGCAATGTGAGCTGTTGCCATTACTAAACAATTATTCCCAAGGGTAGTTTGACCTGAAGCAATTGTTCCTCTGTTAATTGTAACACATTCACGAATTGTACAATTATCACCAATTATCGCTAAAGAATCTTCACCACCAAATTTTAAATCTTGAGGTACTGCTGAAATAACTGCACCAGGAAAAATATTACAGTTTTTTCCAATTCTAGCCCCTTCCATAATAGTTACATTGGAACCAATCCAAGTTCCATCACCAATAACTACATTATTATGTATGGTTGTAAATGGTTCTATAACTACATTTTTGGCAATTTTTGCCCCTGGATGTACGTAAGCTAATGGTTGATTCATGTTTGTATATTTAATCGTTTAATTAATTAGTTTATTAAACTAATTAATGATATTATTGTTTTTTTGCTATTTGAGCCATCAATTCCGCTTCTGCAACTAGTTTTCCATTCGCATAAGCATTGGCTTGCATATGACAAATCCCTCTTCTAATAGGAGTAATTAACTCACATTTAAATAGTAATGTATCTCCTGGTAAAACTTTGTGTTTGAATTTAACATTGTCAATTTTCATGAAATAAGTCAAATAATTTTCAGGGTCTGGAACGGTACTCAAAACTAAGATTCCTCCGGTTTGTGCCATCGCTTCAACAATAATTACTCCTGGCATTACTGGCGCACCTGGAAAATGCCCTACGAAAAAGCTTTCATTCATAGTCACATTTTTCATACCTACGATATGATTATCTGACATTTCAATTATTCTATCAAGAAATAAAAAGGGAGGTCGATGAGGTAAAATATTCATTATTTTATGAATATCCATCAAAGGCTCTAAATTTAAATCATAGGTTGGAACGTGATTGCGTTGTTCAATTTTAATTAATTTTGCCATTTTTTTTGCAAATTGAGTGTTCACAAAATGTCCTGGTTTATTGGCAATAACCTTACCTTTTATTCTTGTTCCAATCAAGGCCAAGTCGCCAATTACATCTAACAACTTATGTCTTGCAGCTTCATTCGGATAATGCAAAGTCAAATTATCTAAAATACCGTTTGGTTTTACTGTTATTTTGTCTTTTCCAAATGCTTTCTTTAAATTTTCCATTGTGGTTTCAGAAATATCTTTATCCACATAAACAATGGCGTTATTTAAATCACCGCCTTTAATCAAACCATTGTCTAATAATGATTCTAATTCATGTAGAAAACTAAAGGTTCTGGATTCAGAAATTTCCTTTTTGAAATCAGAAATACTTTTTAATGTTGCATTTTGAGTTCCTAGTACTTTAGTGCCGAAATCTACCATTGTAGTAATTTGGTACTCATCGCTTGGCATTACAATAATTTCACTTCCAGTAGTTTCATCTGTAAAAGAAATGATTTCTTTAACGGTATAATAATTTCTGTAAGCGTCTTGTTCCACGATTCCGGCAATTTCAAGAGCTTCAACAAAATATTTTGAAGAACCATCCATAATTGGCAATTCTGATGAATCCAATTCTATGGTTACGTTATCTAAATCACAACCTATTAAAGCAGCTAAAACATGCTCTGGAGTTTGAATTTTAACTCCTAATTTTTCTAAATTAGTACCTCGTTGCGTGTTTACTACATAATTAGCATCAGCTTCAATAACTGGAGAACCTTCCAAATCAATTCTGACAAAAGAAAAACCACTATTAATAGGTGCGGGTTTAAAAGTCATTCTAACCTCTTTCCCTGTATGTAATCCAACACCACTAAGTGAAATTTCTTTGCTAATTGTATTTTGTTTAACCGTCATTTTGTAACTTATTTACTGTTTAATTTTAATTTTTCTAAATCCTCTGCGATTTTAGGTAGATTTTTAAAATGAACATATGATTTATAATATTCTTTATAAGACATTGCAGGATTTCCTTGAAGTACTTCCCCATCTTTTACACTTTTTGTAACTCCCGTTTTCCCTTGAATACGAACGTTATTTCCTACAGTAATATGTCCTGCAAATCCAACTTGCCCACCAATCATACAATTATTTCCAATTTTAGTAGAACCTGCAATTCCTGTTTGAGCTGCAATTACGGTATTTTCTCCAATTTCAACATTATGTCCAACTTGAATTTGGTTGTCCAACTTCACTCCTTTTCTAATAATTGTGGAGCCCATTGTAGCCCTATCGATTGTTGTCCCAGCTCCAATATTTACGTTGTCCTCAATTATCAAATTACCAATTTGTGGTATTTTACTAAAAGTACCATCTGGATTGGGAGCAAAACCAAAACCATCACCACCTAAAACTGCTCCAGAATGAACAGATACATTGTTTCCAATTTCAGTTTCTGAAAAAACTTTTGCGCCAGCAAAAATAGTAACATTATTACCAATCACAACATTATCACCAATAAAACAATTAGGATATATTTTAACATTATCGCCCATTACTACATTTGTTCCGATGTAGGCAAAACTTCCCAAATAAAAACTCTCCCCATACTTAACATTTTCACTAAGCACAGAAGGTTGCTCAATACCCACTTTATTTGATTTTGATTGGTGATAAAATTCTAATAATTTAGAAAAAGAAAGGTAGGCGTCGTCTACTTTAATTAAGGTAGAGGTTATTTCTCCTTCTGGAATAAAGGTTTTATTTACAATTGTAATTGTAGCTTTGGTAGAATAAATGTAGTTATTGTATTTTTTATTGGATAAAAAAGTCAATGATCCTTCAATACCTTCTTCAATTTTTGACAA
>CALPNL020000145.1 GCA_943324925.2 Chitinophaga pinensis
AATGAAAAAAATAATTTTAATCGCAACCATTTCCGCACTACTATTCTCTTGTGGAAAGAAAGAAGAAAACGCCAATATTGATTCGTTAATTGCTTCAAAAAACTTGGTTTCTATAAAAGCAAAAAGAGCGGAATTACAAACGCAATTAACACAACTTGACAATGCAATTGCTGAGTTGGATGTTAAAAAAACAGAAGAAGCTTTGGTTTCTGTAGAAACTGTTATAGACACTGTTTTCAGTCATTATTTAGAAGTTCAAGGAAATGTGAACACTAAAGAAAACTTAATTATTTATCCTCAATTTGCAGGGATTTTGAATACTGTTAATGTAATTGCAGGACAAAAAGTGAGTAAAGGTCAAGTATTAGGAACTATCGATGACGGTGGATTAAGTCAGCAATTAGGTCAATTAGAAAATCAATTGGCTTTAGCAAAAACAACTTTCGAAAGACAAAAGCGTTTATGGGATCAAAAAATTGGTTCTGAAATTCAATATTTACAAGCACAAACTAGTATGGTTAGCCAGCAGAAAGCAGTTTCTCAAATGAAAGCCCAAATGGCAAAAACAAGAATAATCGCACCATTTAATGGGGTAATTGATGAGTTAATTGCGGAAAGAGGACAAGTAGTTGGACCTGGTCAAGGATTGATGAGAATTGTAAATTTAAATAATATGTTTGTTTCAACAACAGTTCCTGAAAGCTATATTGGAAAATTAAAAGTAGGAACTGAAGTAAGCGTTTATTTGGCTTCTTTAGGAAAATCATTTAATGGTAAAATTCGTCAGGTAGGAAACAACATCAATCCTAATAATAGAAGTTTTGGAATTGAAGTTTCAGTGCCTAATACCGATAATTTATTGCGCCCTAACCAAGTAGCAAAACTTAAAATTACCGATTACACAAGTGCAAAAGCAGTGGTGGTTCCATCGAATGTGATTCAAGAAGATGCTGATGGAAACCAATTTGTTTTTGAGATAGCTTCATTGAAAGACAAAACGGGAATTGCTAAAAAGGTAATTGTGAAAGTGGGTAAAACATCTGATAATTTCACAGAAATTTTAAGCGGATTAGAGCCAAAAACATTGGTTGTTGGTGACGGAGTAAAAACAGTATCTGAAGGAATGAAACTTAATTTTTAATAAAAATGAGTCATCAAAAAAAAGAATTTAGCATTTCAAGTTGGGCGGTAGACAACCGAATTACAGTTTACATTCTAACTTTTATTATAATAGTAATGGGAACGATGGCGTATATCAATATGCCACGTGAAAATTTTCCTGAGATTTTAGAAAATAAAATTTACATCTCCTCTGTTTTCCCTGGAAACTCTTCTGAAGACGTTGAAAAACTGGTGGTGAAACCACTGGAAGATCAGTTTAAAAATATTTCTGGGGTAACCAAAGTGACGTCGAGTTCGTTTCAAGATTACGGAATTGTGGTCGTTGAATTTGAACAAAATGTTTCTATTGAGGAAGCTAAAATCAGAATTAAAGACAAAACGGATATGGCGAAAGCCGACACCGATTGGCCTAATCTTGATAATGGTAGTAAGGTAGAGCCTAGTATTTTCAATATTAATATTTCGGAAGAAGTGCCGATTTTGAATATTAATTTGAAAGGGAATTACACTACGCAACAACTTAAAAAATACGGTGAATACTTAAAAGACGAGATTGAAAATGTCCCTGAAGTAAAAAAAGTAGACATCTTAGGTGTAGATGATAAAGAGGTTGAAATTGCAATTGACGTGTTCAAAATGAACGCTGCAAAGGTGAGTTTCGACGACATTCAAAATGCAGTGAAATATGAAAATATGACGCTTTCAGGAGGAAATTTAATTTCCCAAGGTTCTCGAAATAACATCCGAATTGTAGGGGAAATCAAAAATCCAAAAGATCTTGAAAACGTAGTGGTGAAATCTTATGGTGGAACTGTTTACCTAAAAGACATTGCGGTTATCAATTTCAAAGAAAAAGAAAAAACAACTTACGCTCGGGAAAGCGGTCAAGAAGTGGTGATGCTAAATGTGAAGAAACGTTCTGGTCAAAATATGATCTCGGCTTTGGATCAAGTGAAAGAAATTGTAGCTAAAGCCCAAGAAAATGTTTTGCCAAAAGATTTGAATGTCAAAATGACCAACGACCAATCTAGCAAAGTGGAGCACCAAGTAAGCGAATTGTCAAACCACATTATTTTTGGAATTATCCTAGTAATGATTGTGTTGATGTTCACGATGGGATTGAGAAATTCCCTTTTCGTAGGAGCTGCAATTCCACTTTCTATGTTGATGGCCTTTGCAATTTTATCTGCTTTTGGTTACACATTGAACACGATGGTTTTATTTGGATTGGTAATGGGATTAGGATTACTAGTGGACGATGGAATTGTGGTAGTAGATAACGTTTTTGCCAACATGAAAAAAGGTTTAGGACGAATTGAAGCTTCTAAAATTGGTATTGGCGAAATCGCTTGGCCAGTAATTTCATCTACGGCAACAACTTTAGCGGCCTTTATTCCATTGGCTTTATGGCCTGGAACCGTGGGTAAATTTATGGTTTATTTCCCGATTACTTTATCCTGTGTATTAGGTGCTTCATTATTTGTAGCGATGGTAATTAATGCTGCTATGACTGGTGGTTTTATGGATATTGAAGATAGAAATATATCTAAAAAAGCGTTGAAAAAATTCACAATTATTTTCATCGTTTCGGGATTGTTATTTGTAATTCCTGGAAATATTTCCAATACCGTTTGGATGAAAGCTATTGGGCATTTAATCATTATTTCTTTAGTACTAATGTGGGCTTATCATTTGTTTATTTACAAATGGACACAGGATTTCCAACACAGTTTCTTCCCAGGATTAGAGAAAAAATACCAAATTTTCCTAGGTAAAATCCTAACTGGAAAAAAATCTTTAATTGCCTTGGTTGGGATCATTGGATTATTAATCTTCTCGGTGGTATTATTGAACCTGTTCCCAAGAGAAACTTTGTTTTTCCCAAAGAACATTCCTAATCAAGCGATAGTTTATATTGAGTATCCGCAAGGAACAGAAATTGAAAAAACCAATAAAGCCAATTTATTTGTTGAAAAACAAGTGATTGCCATTTTAGCAAAATACGTTGAAAATGATGAAAATTATTTGGCTGAAAGCATCGTTTCACAAGTTGGAAAAGGCGCTGGAAATCCAAATGTAGATTCTGGAAATCAATCGGAAACACCTTATAAAGGAAAAGTTACGGTGAATTTCACAGAATATAAATTCAGAAAAGACGTAAATACAAGCGACATTTTAGAAGAAATTCGTTCGAAAGTAAAAGCAATAGCTGGAGCAAAAATTATTGTGGAGAAAGATTCCAATGGACCGCCTTCAGGATATCCAATTAGTTTACAATTGTCGGGAACTAACTACGATGAAATGTTGGTTGAAGCCAATAAAGTAATTGCATTCATCAATTCGAAAAACATCGAAGGAATTGAAAAATTAAATATCGACGTGAACAAAGAAAGTCCAGAAATGGAAGTAAACGTGGATCGTGTAAGCATTGGAAGTTTAGGTGCAACCACGGGACAACTAGGATTTACAATGCGTAGAGCAATTTACGGACAAGAAATTTCTACTTATAAAGAAGGGAAAGACGATTACAATATTGTGATGCGTTTACAAGAAGACCAACGTAAAAACGAAAGTGTATTGTTCAATCAGCCGGTGACTTTTAGAAATCAAAACAACGGACAAATTGTTCAAGTTCCAATTTCTTCTTTGGCAACAACAGAGAAAAAATTCACTTTCAACCAAATAAAACGTAAAAATTCAAAACGAATTATGACGATTTATTCTAACGTTATTACTGGATTTACAGGTGACGGGATTACCAAGCAAATTGAAGCTTCATTAAAAGCGGCCAATTATAAAATGGCGGGCGACATTACCTATTCGTTTTCTGGAGAGCAAGAACAACAGAAAAAAGATTCAGGTTTCTTATTTGGCGCTTTACTTTTAGCATTAGCAAGTATCACAATTATCATTGTGTTGCAGTTTAATTCTATTTCGAAAACGGCAATTATCATGTTCACCGTATTACTAAGTTTCAGTGGGGTTTTCTACGGATATGTATTTGCTGGAATGGATTTCGTAATCCTTATGACCATGATGGGGATTATTGCCCTTTCTGGAATTGTGGTTAAAAACGGAATCGTATTAATGGATTTCTTTGTTTTATTGATGGATGAAAAAGTGAGTCAAAACAAGCAAACATCGCACGATGATTTAACCATTGCTGAAATTAAAGACGTAATTATCCAATCGGGGAAATCTCGTTTACGACCAGTATTATTAACGGCATTAACGGCGATTTTAGGATTAATTCCTTTGGCAATAGGGTTGAATTTTGACTTCTTCTCGTTGGTGACCAATTTAAATCCACACATTTATGTTGGAGGTGACAACGTGGTTTTCTGGGGACCTTTAGCATGGACCATTATTTTCGGATTGACTTACGCTACGGTATTAACTTTAGTGATGGTTCCGGTGATGTTCTACTTAGTGAAACGAACTAAGTATTGGTTGCGAGACAGAAGAGTAGCCAACGGAAATTAAATATAAATGAATCAAATCCCTGTTGAAAAACGGGGATTTTTTTTGGTTTTTTAGCCCGGATAGAAGGGAAAATCCCGAGCTTTTTAGCGAGGATTTGGAAGGATAGCCGGAATAGCTCCTAATAAAAAGTCAAAAGATTTCGAATACAGAAAATATAATTGTTAATTTGTGTCATCAAATTTTGTAACTCATGTTGAAAAACAAACTCCCATTTATTTTTATTTTATTGGCGCTGACTGTTATTGGTTGCGCTAAACGCGGATCGATTTCTGGCGGGTTAAAAGATACTATAGCCCCTGTTTTGAAAGCGAGTTTTCCTAAAAATTTAAGCGTGAATTTTAAAGGAAAGGAAATAAATTTGACGTTTGACGAATATGTGAAATTGAAAAACCTAAACAAACAGCTGATTGTTTCGCCTCCCATGAAATACAATCCTGAGGTTTCACCAATGACTCCAAGCAAAATAATAAACATCAAAATTAAAGAT
>CALPNL020000146.1 GCA_943324925.2 Chitinophaga pinensis
GATAAGTCTCTGTTTCGTTGATAAAATTGTTGAGCGGTAATTAAACGAGAATCATCAAGATATTGATAATTATCATCGCGATAACCCGCCAAACGCCTTTTGTAGGCATCCCGGTAATTGTTGTATTTGGTATTGTTAATATTGTAATAATACAATCCTGCTCCAATTCCAGCATAAGCTAATGGAATCTTCCAATATTTTTTATTGTAGGCTTGACCTAAACCAGGAAGAACTGCCGAATAAAACGCGGCTTTTGCGGGTGCTAAAGGATTTATTTCTTTATATTTCATAGTGTCTTTAGCTACTATAATAGCAACCTTTTTTTCTTGAGAATAATGGGGTAAAGTGCCCAATAATAATCCCAAAAGAAATATGAAATAGATTTTTTGCACTATCCTTTAATTAGTTTGATAATTCTGTTGAAATCTTCTTCAGAATGAAATGGAATGGAGATTTTTCCTTTTCCATTACCACCAACTTTTACTTCCACCTTTGCGCCAAAATAATCAGTAATTACTTTATTAGCTTCAGCAGGAATAGCAAAACTAGTCGTTTTTGCTTTCGATGCCGATTTAGGTTTCAAACTATCTTGGTAGGTTTTAACTAAAGCTTCCGTTTCTCTAACAGATAAATTTTGACTAACAATTTTTTGGTAAATGCTTGTTTGAACGTCTTGATTTTCAATATTGATTATCGCACGACCGTGTCCCATGGAAATAAAGCCATCGCGAATTCCAGTTTGAATAATCGGGTCTAATTTTAATAATCGAAGGTAATTAGCAATGGTAGAACGTTTTTTACCTACGCGCTCACTCATTTGCTCTTGTGTCAATTGAATCTCATCCATTAATCTTTGGTAGGATAACGCAATTTCTATAGGATCTAAATCGTGTCTTTGAATGTTTTCTACCAAAGCCATTGTCAACGATTCATTGTCATTGGCAATTCGAATATAGGCGGGAGCTACTTTTAATCCGGCTAATTTTGATGCTCGTAATCTGCGTTCTCCAGAAATTAATTGGTATTTATTAAAGTCAGTTTTTCGAACAGTAATTGGTTGTATAACACCTAATTCTTTAATAGAAGTCGCTAACTCTTGTAATGATTCTTCATTAAAATTACTTCGTGGCTGAAACGGATTTATCTCAATAGCGTCAATTTCTAGCTCGACAATATTGCCCACCACCTTATCTGCATTCTTATCCGAAACCGATTTTATATCATTTTCAGGATCTTTCAATAATGCCGATAATCCTCTTCCTAATGCTTGTTTTTTTATTGCTTGTGCCATAAATTAATTACTATTTTTCTTAATAATTTCTTCTGCTAATCGCAAATAATTATTCGCCCCTTTACTCGTTGCGTCATAATTTATAATACTTTCTCCATAACTCGGAGCTTCACTCAATTTTACATTTCTTTGGATAATAGTTTCAAACACCATATCGTGAAAATGCTTCTGAACTTCCTCAACCACCTGATTTGACAATCGTAAACGAGAATCAAACATCGTTAATAGTAGTCCCTCAATATCTAAATTAGAATTGTGGATTTTTTGAACACTTTTTATCGTATTCAATAATTTTCCTAATCCTTCTAAGGCAAAATATTCACACTGAATTGGAATAATAACCGAATCAGCAGCTGTTAAAGCGTTCAAAGTCAAAAGTCCTAACGAGGGTGCACAATCAATCAAAATATAATCGTAATTATCCTTGATAGTTTCCAAAGCTACTTTCAACATATATTCTCTATTTTCCTTGTCAACCAACTCAATTTCGATTGCTACAAGGTCAATATGTGCTGGAATCACGTCAACATTTGGCGCTGTACTTTTTACAATTGCCTCTTCCGCTTTATTGCTGTGCTCCAAAATTTGATAAGTTCCAATAGTTACATTTTCAACGTCAATTCCTAAACCCGAACTCGAATTCGCTTGAGGATCAGCGTCTATCAGTAATACTTTTTTTTCTAAAACACCTAATGAAGCAGCTAAATTAATGGAAGTGGTTGTTTTTCCAACACCCCCTTTTTGATTGGCAATAGCAATGATTTTACCCATTTATAATTAAAAATTTGAAACGTAAAAATACAATTTATTATGGTTATTAGAAATCTAATTTGTTAACAATTGTTAACTATTTTAGTTTTTAACTATTTTTTTTTGAAGCTATTTCTTGCTGTCATTCCAAATCCTCACTAAAAAGTTCGGGATTTTCCCTTCCATCAAGGCTAGGGTTCCTCATTAGCCTCACTTTTTTAGAATAAAAACACCAATTTAATTTTAATATTTTTTACATTTACAATTCAAATTATTTTATGAATATTACTCCCGAAATACTGTCGCAATTCAATGAAATCATAGGGTATTCCTATGTTTTCACTGATCAAGAAACCCGTAACCATTATGGAAAAGATGAAACTGAAGCTTTTGTTTTTCCACCCTCAGTAGTTTTAAAACCAGGAACTCCACAGGAGATTTCTGCGATTTTAAAAATTGCAAATCAGCATGGAATTCCCGTGACTGCAATTGGAGCAAGAACAGGTTTAAGTGGTGGGGCATTATCAGTTCATCAAGGAATTGGATTGTCGATGGAGCGTTTCAACAAAATAATTACTATCGACGAAAAAAATCTCCAAGTGGTGGTTGAACCTGCTGTAATTACCCAAGTTTTGCGCGAGGCAGTTGCCGAAAAAGACCTGTTTTATCCGCCTGACCCAAGTAGTTTAGGAAGTTGTTGGATAGGAGGGAACGTGGCTGAAAATGCAGGTGGAGCGCGAGCAGTAAAGTATGGTGTTACTAAAGATTATGTTTTAAACTTAGAAGTCGTTCTGGCCAATGGTGACATTATTTGGACAGGAGCTAATACATTGAAAAATTCTACAGGATATAATTTAACACAATTGATGGTTGGTAGTGAAGGAACTCTTGGAATTATCACCAAAATTGTAATGAAATTAATTCCGAAAGTAGAACATACCGTTTTAATGTTGGTTCCTTTTTATGAGGCGAACCAAGCTTGCGAAGCAGTTTCTGCCATTTTCAGAGCAGGAATCACCCCTAGTGCATTAGAATTTATGGAGCGCGATGCCATTGATTGGACATTAAAATTTGTCCCTGATTTAAACGTACAAGTAAACGACCAAGTTCAAGCGCACTTGCTAATCGAAGTGGATGGAAATTATCCTGATATTCTTTTTCAGGAAGCAGAAAAAATTATGGAAGTAGTAGAGCAATTCAATATAGATGAAGTGCTTTTTGCTGATACTGAAATTCAAAAAAACCTACTTTGGAAAATGCGCCGTAGTGTTGCCGAAGCGGTAAAATCCAATTCTATATATAAAGAAGAAGATACGGTTGTTCCTAGATATGAATTACCGAAATTACTTTTTGGAATCAAAGAAATCGGAGCGAAATATGGTTTTAAATCAGTTTGCTATGGTCACGCGGGCGATGGAAATTTGCACGTGAATATCATTAAAGGTGAAATGACAGATGACAATTGGAACACTGAAGTAACTAAGGGAATTCGTGAAATTTTTGAATTAACGGTATCCCTAAATGGAACTTTATCAGGAGAACACGGAATCGGTTTTGTTCAAAAAAATTATATGGATATTGCTTTCAGCGATTCGCATTTAAAATTAATGAAAGGGATAAAAACTATTTTTGATCCAAATGGTATTTTGAATCCAGGTAAGATTTTTCCTGATAATTTGTAAGAATTAACCGCAAAGAGCGTAAAGTTATCGCAAGGTTCGCAAACAAAAATCATCTATCATCTTTTCGTCTATTATCTCTTCGTCTATTGTTTAATTGTTTTAACGATGTCTATCTATTTGCTAAATACTCTAACAATATTGGATCGGCGTTTTTAAAAGTAGCCGGTTGATCAGTAATAGTTGCCACTCTTTTTTTGTTTAATTTCATCATTACATCTCCATCTATTGTAAATAAAATCGCCGATAAAAACGGATTGTTTATATAGGGAATGAGTTCTTTCAATCCTTCTTCAATAGTTACAATTTTCACTTCTTCACCCGTTTGGAATTTAAAAGTCAATGCCAATTTGAGTTGGATTTCATCCGTATTGGTTCGAATATAAATATTCATTAATTGGGTATTTCCAATCGTTTTTGCTAATGTTAATTTAGCAAAAGTACCATTAGAAATACTATCTTTTACATTGTCAAAAAATAATTTATAGGTATCGGTATTGGGCATATTTGTAAAAAATATTATCTAATAACAGTAGTGTATTTACTTAATCTCTTTTAGTGCTGTTTTTCTTTTCGCGTTTCTCTTCCTTTTTTTCTTTAGCCGTTTTCAAAGGTTCCTTTTTGGTATTTTTTTTAGCGTCTTGACTTTTTGCCATGATAGTTTTTTTAGTGATTTAGAAGTAAAGGTATCGATTATTATTTAAATAAAATGCTCCAACAGTATTAAGCCGTTGGAGCATTAAATATTTAGGAATAGGTTTGTTATTGAACCAATACCCAAGTTCCGTTAGCAATTAAACTTTCGGCTTTTTTAAATTTCATTTCTTGTGTTTGTCCGTTTGCCACATTTTGAATCGTAACAGTGTCATTACGGTTAATTTTCGGCATTTCACGAACTATAGTTTCAGTAATTTGTCGTTGTTGCGTTTCTCCAGCTTCACGATTGGCACTTTCACTACTTACAATTTCTTCTTTACTGATTTTATAATTTTCTTTTTTACGAACTTCTTTAGCTTCTTGAATTCTAGGTGCGTTTTGTTGTGGTAAATCACCTTTAAATAAAAATGAAATTACTTCTTTATTTACACCATTAATCATATTGCTGAACAAATTAAAAGCTTCAAATTTGTAAATTAGCAATGGATCTTTTTGCTCGTGCACCGCCAATTGAACCGATTGTTTCAATTCGTCCATTTTACGCAAGTGCTTTTTCCATGCTTCATCCACAATAGCTAACGTGATATTTTTTTCAAAATCGGCTACCAATTGTTTTCCTTGAGTTTCATAAGCACGTTTCAAATCAGTAATTACTTCTAACGATTTAATTCCGTCAGAAAATGGAATTACAA
>CALPNL020000147.1 GCA_943324925.2 Chitinophaga pinensis
GTTCTTGACGGAAGTAAAGAAGCTTCAAAAAGATTGCAATCGATGCTTTTTTGGGATGTAAATAATGGGATTTCTAGAAGAAGCTGGGCACGAAATGAAGGAGCAATTTTCGCTATAAAAAGAGCCATGGAAGCAGAACCTTTATTAAAAGTAACGCTACCAAATAGTGTTGACAATTCTTTACTCAATTAATAGTAACAAATAAATCAAATAATCATGAAAGCAATTAAAATTATCCCGGTATTTATGTTTCTTTTTTTGAGCTCTTGCAGCTCTGTAATGGTGAATTCTGATTATGATAATAATGTTGACTTTAGTCGTTACAAAACATTTGGATTTCAAAAAAGCGGAATTGACAAAGTAGAAATTTCAGATTTAGACAAAAAGAGAATTCTGAGAGCTATTGATAGTGAAATGACAAAAAAGGGCTTTACAAAAAGTGAAACACCCGATTTATTAATAAACATTTTTACTAAAGAAAAAGAACAAGTAGACGTTAATCAGTTCAATAACAATTGGGGTTTCGGCTGGAGATGGGGTTGGGATCCTTTTATGTGGGGAGGACAAACTACGGTAACTAGAACTACAGAAGGAACTCTTTTTATTGACATCATTGACGCAACAAAAAAAGAACTCATATGGCAAGGTGAAGGAAATGGCTATTTGACAAAAAAAATGGAGGAAAAAGAGGCCAGAATTAATGAATTTGTAACCAAAATTTTAGCACAATATCCACCGGAGAAAAAATAAATTAGTAAATACTGATTTTTAATTTGCCTACCCATCGTGGTAGGTTTTTTTTTGAAAAAAGACAAATAGTTAAAATAACAGTATAATAATAAGAAATCGATATTATTTATTGGAAATTTACCTTAAAAAATAGTACTTTTACACTTACCTATTAGGTTTAATTATGAAAGCAACTTTTGAAAGCAATCCATTAATAGAGCGACTTCCGGCGCATTTAAAACAATTTATCAAACCTCAAGATTACGCGGATTATACTCCCATAAATCAAGCCGTCTGGAGGTATGTAATGCGTAAAAACGTAAGCTATTTATCAAAAGTAGCTCATCAATCTTATTTAAATGGATTGGAAAAAACGGGGCTTGAAATTGAAAATATCCCAAATATGTATGGGATGAATCGGATCTTGAAAGAAATTGGTTGGGCAGCAGTTGCCGTTGATGGATTTATTCCTCCCAATGCTTTTATGGAATTTCAAGCTTATAACGTATTGGTTATTGCTTCTGACATTCGACAATTAGAACACATAGAGTATACTCCCGCTCCAGATATTATTCATGAAGGCGCAGGACACGCACCAATCATTGCAAATCCGGAATATGCTGAATATTTAAGACGCTTTGGTGAAATAGGATGTAAAGCAATTTCTTCTTCTTATGATTATGAAATGTATGAGGCCATTCGTTTACTTTCCATAGTTAAAGAAGCTGAAAATACAGATCAATCGGTGATTGATGCCGCTGAAAAAGCAGTGAATGAACTACAAAATCAATCGGTGGAAATGTCAGAAATGGCACAAATTAGAAATTTACATTGGTGGACCGTTGAATATGGTTTAATTGGAACCGTTGAAAATCCTAAGATTTACGGTGCGGGTTTATTATCCTCAATTGGTGAAAGTGCCTGGTGCATGACTGATAAAGTAAAGAAAATTCCTTATGATCTTTCTGCTGCATACCAGAGCTTTGACATTACAAAACCGCAACCGCAACTTTATGTAACTCCCGATTTTGCTCATCTTAGTTTTGTTTTAGAAGAATTTGCAAATAAAATGGCATTACGAACTGGAGGATTATCTGGAATAAATAAATTGATTAGTTCTAAGGCTTTGGGGACTATTGAATTGAGCACTGGCTTACAAATTTCAGGTGTTTTTTCTAATGTTATTGAATATGATGGAAAACCGATATATGTTCAAACAACTGGAAAAACGGCATTGGCCAATAGAGAAAAAGAACTCGTTGGACATGGCACCAACTATCATGCCGCTGGTTTTGGAAGTCCCATCGGAAAATTAAAAGGGATCAACCTAGCTATTGAAGATATGAGCCCAAAGGATTTAATGGCTTATGGTATTTATGAAGGTAAAACAGTTACTTTAGAATTTGAAGGCGACATTAAAGTTACTGGAAATATAATTACAGGATCAAGAAATCTTCAAGGGGCAATTATAATTATTAGTTTTGATAATTGTACCGTAACGCATTTAAATACGGTTTTATTCCAGCCTGAATGGGGTATTTTCGATATGGCTGTGGGTAAAAAAGTAGTTTCCGCATTTTCTGGGCCTGCCGATTGCAACAGTTTTGACATGATTACACATATGCCAAATAGCAAAACCATAAAAGCGGAAAAAACACCTGAAAGGGAAGAATTAGAATCTTATTATAGTGAAATTCGAAACTTTCGTGAAAATAAAAACAGTGCTGAAAAAGCCTTTGGCATTTTCAAAATTGTATCCAATAAATTTCCGAACGACTGGTTACTTAGCCTAGAAATTGCAGAGATTTTAAACAGTCAAAAAGCTGAAAGCTCATTAAATGAAGTGCTGAGTTATTTAAATAATTTGAAAATGAAAAGACCTGAAGTGAGTCATTTAATTGATAACGGATTGGAACTTTTTATCTAAAATTATTTTTTAAATTTCTTTAAGGCTTCTTTTGTAAAAGGGGAAAGCACTAATTTCCCACTAATTGCTGCTCGGGCTTTTAGAAGTTCATCCCAATTTTCAGTGTCTTTCCAAAGTACCTTTTTAAGTTCTAATAAAGCGCTAGGATTATAGTTAGCTATATTTTGAGCCATCGCTTGAACGGCATTTTCAAGCTCACTATTGTCGCTAAAAACACCATGATACAATCCTTTTGATTGCGCCCAATCGGCGTTGTAGAAGTTATTGGCATCAAATGTTAATTGAGAAAAAGCAGAAACCCCTATTTTCCTTTCAATAGCAGGAGCTACTACAAACGGTCCAATTCCGATAGTCAATTCGCTTAGTTTTATGGAAGCAAATTGGGTTGCCAAACAATAATCGGTTGCAGCAGCAATCCCTACGCCGCCCCCAACAGCTTTTCCATGAATGGATCCAATGATTATTTTTGGGCATTTTCTCATTGCATTGATAACATTGGCAAAGCCTGAAAAAAACAATTTACCTGTTTCTTCATTTTCAATTGAAATTAGTTCCTGAAAACTTGCACCAGCGCAAAAAGTGGTTCCGCCCTCACTTTTAAGAATAATCACTTTAACAGCATCATTGTTTCCTAAATTAGTAATGGTGTTCACCAATTCACTCAATAAATTGGAAGGAAGAGAATTGTGTTCAGGATGAAAAAAGGAAATGGTAGCAATTCCATTTTCAATATCATTTTTAATGTAAGGTGTTGCCATTTTAATTGTTTTAAAACAATACTATTTGTGATATCAAATGTAGAATTTATTTCAAAGTAAAGTAAATTTAAACACAAAAATATTCACGTGATGAAGTACCTTTGTAAAATAAATACTGAAGATATGGGATTATTAGATTTTTTAGGATTTGGAAACAAATCAAATAGCATTCAAGAGTTTAAAGATAAAGACGCAATTGTAATCGATGTTAGAAGTCAAGGAGAATTTGCTGGCGGACACATAAAAGGTGCAAAAAATATTCCATTAAACGAAATTGGGAATAAAATTAATGAGATTAAAAAACTAAACAAACCTGTAATTGCTTGTTGTGCAAGCGGAATGAGAAGCTCTCAAGCAACATCTATTTTAAAACAAAATGGCATCGACGCTATTAACGGTGGTGGCTGGCAAAGTTTACAAAACAAATTGTAATTAGAAATTCATAAAAGGAAATTTCGATTTTACATTATTGATTTTAGTATCCAATTGGATTTGAAATTTTTTATAACTTTCAGAGGTAGGATTGAATGGGCGATGCAATAAATCGCGTTGAATTGCTTCCACTTCACTCATGGTAATAATAGCTCCACCAGCAACTGAACTTTCCACAAAACGTTCCCAAATATAATCAATAGCCACTTGATTGGGATGAATTAAATCTTCCGCATAAAATCGGTAATCACGCAATTCATCCATCATAATCTCATAGGAAGGAAAATAACTAATAGGCGATTTTTGAGAAGCAAAAACGGAATTTATACTCGCAATTAAATTGGCTTTACTGTTTTGATTTTCAACAAAACCATCTTTAAGATGACGCACTGGCGAAATTGTGAATATTAGATTGCAATTTGGATTTACCTTTTTAATTAAATTGATCGTATTTTGGATTGATTTTTCAATTTCAAAAACGGAAAGCAATTCTTTATCAAAGTTGGTTTGTGGTACTTTATGACAATTAGCCACGACCTTATTGGACTGTTTATCTCTATAAACCCAAGAAGTTCCGTAGGTAATTATAATGTGCGAAACTTCTTTTATTTGCTTATTGGTAGCAACCAACAAATCGTTAATTCCAATTAATAAAGACTCTTTATCGGGATTACTTAAATCGGAATGTAACTCAAAATTATGCCATCTTTCATTATTGAAAAACAAGTCTTTTTCTGAAAACAATTCAAGGTTTATTATTCTAGAAATGCTATTCTCAATAGCCAAAGGATGAAATAAAATTCCGAAAGGGTTACATGAATTTTGGAACTTATAATAATCGAATTTATTTGCCATGTTTTCTGCAAAGCAAGAGCCAAAAGACAGTATCTTACTTTGATAATCAATTGGAAATTTTGATTTAGGAATTGGAACTTTTGTTGTAAAATCCATAATTATAAGTCTAGGAATAGATTGCAAAATTACGAATTTTGCGACTTTAATTTGTCGATTTTTTGTATAAATCAAGCATTTATTAAATTAATCTTAATTTTTTAAAATAATAATTTCCGCATCAATTTTTATCTATATTTGTGTAACAAATAACTAAAAAAATATAAAAATGAAGTATTTATTAACTACAATTATGGCCATTGGTTTTGCTTTTACAGGAGT
Organism: Chitinophaga pinensis; assembly: GCA_943324925.2. Lineage (GTDB taxonomy): Bacteria > Bacteroidota > Bacteroidia > Flavobacteriales > Flavobacteriaceae > Flavobacterium. The sequence goes on from CALPNL020000147.1 coordinate 5,020, forward strand.
TCAAGCTCAAGAAGCAAACAAAGCACCACA
>CALPNL020000148.1 GCA_943324925.2 Chitinophaga pinensis
CTGGATGGTATTTGGCAAAATCTTGGGCTTTAAATTCTCTCAATTCCATTAAGCAAACTGCCAATGCATCGCCCATAACCAATTGAGCAGTGGTGCTATTGGTAGGCGCTAAATTGTTAGGGCATGATTCATTATCCACGGTGGTGTCTAAAATATAATCGGCTCCTTTTGCTAAAAATGAAGTTGTATTTCCAGTGATTGCAATTAAGAAATTTCCAAATTGTTTTAAAATAGGAACTAGCACTTTTATTTCCGGGCTATTACCACTTTTTGATATACAAATTACTACATCGTCGGGTTGAACCATTCCTAAATCACCATGAATAGCCTCTGAAGCATGTAAAAAAAGTGATGGAGTTCCCGTAGAATTCATTGTGGCAACAATTTTTTGAGCAATAATTGCACTTTTTCCAATGCCAGTAATGACCAACCTTCCCTTTGAGTTAAAGATAATTTCTACCGCTTTTGTAAAGTCATCTGTAAGTAAATCAGCAAGTTTCGCTATAGAATTGCTTTCAGATTCGATTGTTTTTTTGGCAATATCTAAAATATTTTTGTTTGTTTTCAAAACAGATTTTTATAAAGTTTGTATATAATAAAGATATTTGTATCTTTATGAACCACAAATTTATGTAAAATACTATTAACTAAGAATGAAATCTAACGAAATTGACATTCATAAGGAATTAAAAAAATATTTTGGGTTCAACCAATTCAAAGGATTACAAGAACAAGTCATTAGAAGTCTTATATCTGGTAAAAATACATTTGTAATTATGCCTACGGGTGGTGGTAAATCCCTTTGCTACCAATTGCCCGCCTTAATGAAGGAAGGAACCGCTATTATTGTTTCTCCCTTAATCGCATTGATGAAAAACCAAGTCGATGCCATTCGTAGTTTATCTTCAGAAAATGGAATCGCTCATGTTTTAAATTCTTCTTTAAACAAAACAGAAATTACTCAAGTTAAAAAAGACATCACTTCAGGATTAACCAAATTACTTTATGTAGCGCCAGAATCTTTGGCAAAAGACGAATACATTAAGTTTTTGAAAAACATAAATATTTCCTTTGTTGCTATTGACGAAGCACATTGTATTTCAGAGTGGGGACATGATTTCCGTCCTGAATATCGAAATTTGAAAAATAGTATCAAATTATTGGGCAACGCTCCTGTTATTGGTTTAACCGCAACAGCAACGCCAAAAGTTCAAGAGGATATTCTTAAAAATCTTGAAATGGCTGATGCCAATACTTTCAAGGCTTCTTTCAATCGTCCTAATTTATTTTATGAAGTTCGTACGAAAACTAAAAATATTGAATCCGATATCATTCGATTTATCAAACAAAATAAAGGTAAATCAGGAATAATTTACTGCTTGAGCAGAAAAAAAGTAGAATCTATTGCGCAAGTATTGCAAGTAAATGGGATTAGCGCCGTTCCGTATCATGCCGGTTTAGATGCAAAGACTAGAGCGAAACACCAAGATATGTTCCTGATGGAGGATGTGGAAGTGGTAGTAGCTACAATAGCTTTTGGAATGGGAATTGACAAACCAGACGTTCGGTTTGTTATTCATCATGATATACCTAAATCATTAGAAAGCTATTATCAAGAAACGGGTCGTGGAGGACGTGATGGAGGCGAAGGCCATTGTTTGGCTTATTATTCGTATAAAGATGTTGAAAAATTAGAAAAATTCTTATCCGGAAAACCTGTTGCCGAGCAAGAAATCGGATTTGCATTGCTTCAAGAAGTAGTGGCTTATGCCGAAACTTCACTATCCCGTAGAAAATTCTTATTGCATTATTTTGGTGAAGAATTCGACACCGAAACTGGCGAAGGAGGCGACATGGACGACAATGTTCGAAATCCGAAAAACAAAATTGAAGCCAAAAATCAAGTGGTTCAACTGCTAGAAATGGTTCGAGATACCAAGCATTTATATAAATCTAAAGAGATCGTATTTGCATTAATAGGTAAAGTCAACGCGATGATTAAAGCGCATAAAACCGATACTCAGCCCTTTTTTGGATGCGGATCTGATTTTGAAGAGCGCTATTGGATGGCTTTACTAAGGCAAGTGCTGGTGGATGGTTTATTGGCGAAAGACATTGAAACCTACGGTATCATTAAAATTACAGATAGTGGATTAGATTTTATTGAAAATCCAAAATCATTTATGATGTCCGAAGATCACGAATACAATGAAACCGAGGACGAAGCAATTGTTACCGCTGCAAAATCTTCTGGTGTTGCCGATGAAACGTTAATGGTTATCTTAAGAGACTTGCGTAAAAAAGTAGCTAAAAAATTAGGCGTGCCGCCGTTTGTAGTTTTTCAAGATCCTTCGTTGGAAGACATGTCGCTTAAATATCCAATTTCTATGGATGAAATGAGTAATATTCATGGAGTTGGTGAAGGAAAAGCTAAAAAATACGGTAAAGAATTCGTTGATGTAATTAAAAATTACGTTGAAGAAAATGACATTTTACGACCAGATGACTTGGTGGTTAAATCGACAGGTGCCAATTCATTAAACAAGTTGTACATCATTCAAAATATCGATAGAAAGCTAAATCTCGATGATATTGCCAGCGGAAAAGGATTGAATATGGAAATGTTGATTAAGGAAATGGAACAAATTGTGTATTCAGGAACTAAGTTGAACATTAAATATTGGATTGATGAAATTTTGGATGACGACCAACAAGAAGAAATTCATGAGTATTTTATGGAATCCGAATCAGACAGTATTGAAGAGGCATTGAAAGAATTTGACGGAGAATACGATATCAATGAATTGCGATTAATGAGAATTAAATTCATAAGCGAGGTTGCGAATTAAATTAACCATAAACCTCACCTCTATGGGGTTTTAATCGGTCTCGAACCGCAATCATCTCTCTTTCATTTACCACCATAAAAGCAATGGAATGAAATTCATTTATCATTGAAAAACCGGTTATATCCAATTCTAATTTTTCAGCTGCTATATACTGTTTAAGGTGAATCACGTGATGTTCAGCTGTTTTTTCAGCTTCCGCACCTCTAAAATCCCATAGTAGTTTTATTTGTCTTGACATGATTTTGATAATTAGGTCAAAGGTAGGTTTTTACCTCAAAAGACACAAAGTAATTAATTACAGATCCACAACAAATTACTACTTTTGTAATTCGATTAATTAATAAATAATGCCACAAGAACTTTTACTTCAAGTAACTCCAGAAATGGCAGTTAATAATCAACTTATTAATGAACAAGTAGCGAAATTAATTCGAGTTGCTGTGGGGGATATTAAACACATTTCCATTTTGAAGCGTTCTATTGATGCGCGTCAAAAGGCCATTAAAATTAATTTAAAAGTAGCAATCTATTTTCAAGAAGACGATTTTGTTGAAGAAAAAATCCAATTGCCCGACTATAAAAATGTAGCCAATTCCCCTGAAGTAATTGTGGTAGGAGCCGGACCAGCGGGGCTTTTTGCAGCATTGCAATTAATTGAATTGGGCTTAAAGCCAATAGTAATTGAACGTGGAAAAGACGTACGTGGTCGACGTAGAGACCTAAAAGCAATCAATTTAGATCATATCGTTAACGAGGATAGTAACTATTGTTTTGGCGAAGGTGGAGCAGGAACTTATTCTGATGGTAAATTATATACTCGCTCTAAAAAGAGGGGAGATGTCACTAGAATATTAGAATTACTAGTTGGATTTGGCGCCTCAGATGATATTTTAATTGAAGCTCATCCTCATATCGGAACTAATAAATTACCAAAAATCATTCAAGATATTCGGGAAAAAATAATTGAAATGGGAGGATTGGTCCTATTTGAAACCAAACTAACGGATATTATAATAAAAAACAATGAAGTTCTTGGAATTGTAACACAGTCTGGAGATACCATTCTTTCCAATAAAATTATTTTGGCAACAGGGCATTCTGCAAGGGATATTTTCGAACTATTAGATCGGAAAAAGGTGTTTATTGAAGCCAAGCCATTTGCCTTGGGCGTAAGAGCAGAGCATCCTCAAAGTCTAATTGACAGCATTCAATACAGTTGCGATTATCGTGGGGAACATTTACCGCCAGCGCCTTATTCAATCGTAAAGCAAGTTGGAGGCAGGGGAATGTATTCCTTTTGCATGTGTCCAGGCGGCGTGATTGCACCTTGTGCCACTAGTCCCGGGGAAGTGGTGACTAACGGTTGGTCGCCCTCTAAAAGAGATCAAGCAACTGCCAATTCAGGAATTGTAATCGAATTAAAATTAGAAGATTTCCAACCATTTTCAAAATTTGGAGCCTTAGCAGGTTTAGAATTTCAAAAGAGTATCGAGCAAAAAGCGTGGCATTTAGCCGGTGGAACTCAGAAAGTCCCTGCTCAAAGAATGGTCGATTTTACAAAAAATCAAGTTTCTTCTGAAATCCCAAAAACATCTTATGTTCCGGGTACCACTTCTGTTGAAATGGGAGCCGTCTTTCCTGGATTTTTATCTCAAATATTAAGAGAAGGATTTTCTGAATTTGGAAAATCGATGAAAGGCTATCTAACCAATGAAGCCATTTTACACGCGCCTGAATCGAGAACTTCCTCCCCAGTTAGAATTCCCCGTGATTCCATTTCATTGGAACATTTGCAAATAAAAGGATTGTATCCTTGCGGGGAAGGCGCGGGTTATGCTGGTGGAATAATTTCAGCAGCCATTGACGGGGAAAAATGTGCCATCAAGGTATTTGAGTCTTTAAATTCATAAAACGGGACCTGTCAATTCGAAATCGTTTTATTTGTAATTATTTCTTTTAAAATCTTCATTTCACCTATAATAATATATTTTTTTTTGTACTTATATTAATTTAATTATGATAATGATAATTCGATTGTTGTAAAGCTTAATTAATTTAAAATTAGCAACTTACATTTAGGATTATTATTAAATTTACAAAAAAAAGCATATGAGTTTTATCCCCGATGAATTTAAGATTACCGCACCCTTATTGCAAAACACCTATCTAGTTAACGGAGAATTAAAAGA
>CALPNL020000149.1 GCA_943324925.2 Chitinophaga pinensis
ATTATGGTGGAACGCGATACCCAAAAAGGAATTATTATTGGACACAAAGGAGCTGCATTGAAAAAAGTAGGAATGGATGCTCGTGCCGATTTAGAAAAGTTTTTTGGCAAACAAATCCACATAGAATTGTATGTAAAAGTTAATAAAAACTGGAGAAGCAACGCCAATATGCTAAAGCGGTTCGGTTACAATCAATAGTTTTTGGGCGTGACCACAAGGGTCAGGCTATTCGTTTCAATCCACGCAAAAAAGCGTGGGATTTACACTGCTATCCTTCACGCAGCACGTTTAGTTACATAACAAAATAATAACGTACATTTGCAAAAAATAAAATGACATTAATTGTGTTTTTTAGTAGTACATTCTTACTAATATAAAAACCACAATCTAAAATTATAATATGAATAATATTGTTGCCATTGTAGGAAGACCAAACGTAGGAAAATCGACACTTTTTAATCGATTAATCCAAAGACGAGAAGCGATCGTAGATTCTGTTTCGGGAGTTACTCGCGATAGAAACTATGGGAAGAGCGAATGGAATGGAAAGGAATTTTCTGTAATTGATACCGGAGGATATGTTCGCGGTTCCGATGATGTTTTTGAAGGAGAAATCCGAAAACAAGTCGAATTAGCTATAGATGAAGCGGATGTAATAATTTTCGTTGTAGATGTAGAAGAAGGAATCACTCCGATGGATGATGCCGTTGCTAAATTATTACGAAAAGTAACCAAACCCGTTCTATTAGCAGTGAATAAAGTTGATAACGCCATGCGCGAAAAAGACGCTGTTGAATTTTACAACCTCGGTTTAGGCGATTACTACACTTTCGCAAGTATCTCAGGAAGCGGAACAGGGGATTTATTAGACGCTTTAATTGAAGCGTTTCCTATAAAACCAGAACCAACACAAGAGGAATTAGAATTACCTCGTTTTGCAGTTGTTGGTCGTCCAAATGCCGGAAAATCAAGCTTTATAAATGCCTTAATTGGTAAAGAAAGATACATTGTTACCGATATTGCTGGAACTACCCGTGATGCCATCGATACTAAATTCGACCGTTTTGGCTTTGAATTTAACTTGGTAGATACCGCAGGAATTCGCCGTAAAGCAAAGGTAAAAGAAGATTTAGAGTTTTACTCGGTAATGCGCTCGGTTCGTGCTATTGAGCATGCAGATATTTGTATCTTAATAATCGATGCCACACGCGGATTTGAAGGCCAAGATCAAAGCATATTTTGGTTGGCAGAAAAAAATAGAAAAGGGGTTGTAATCTTGGTGAACAAGTGGGACTTGGTCGAAAAAGACACCATGTCAACTCGTGATTACGAAGAAAAAATCAGAAAAGAATTAATGCCATTTGTAGATGTGCCTATACTATTTGTATCCGCATTAACAAAACAACGTTTGCTAAAAGCGTTGGAAGCTACCGTTCAGGTATTTGAAAATAGAAAGCAGCGAATTCCAACTTCAAAATTCAATGACTACATGTTAAAAGTTATTGAAGGCTATCCACCACCGGCATTAAAAGGGAAATACGTGAAAATTAAATATTGCATGCAGTTGCCTACACCAACGCCACAGTTTGTGTTTTTTGCTAACTTGCCGCAATATGTAAAAGAGGCGTACAAGCGTTTTCTAGAAAATAAAATTCGTGAAAATTGGGATTTCTCAGGAGTTCCAATTGATATTTATATAAGAGAAAAATAAAATAAAAAAGCCCCAAAATATGGGGCTTTTTTTATGTCTTTTAGTGGTAATTACCAGCCTCCGCTGGAACCTCCACCAGAGAATCCACCTCCACCAAAGCCTCCACCAAAGCCTCCACCGAAGCCACCGCTTCCTGATGAACCGCCAAAGCCTCCAGATCCTCGGCCTCCGCCGCCCAAGCTGCTCAAGATTAAGATGTCCATAAAACTTGGACCTCCACCCGAGCTTCCTGAGTTACCACCGTTGTTTTTTCTTCGTGATAGTAAAGCCAATACAAATACTACAATAAGAATTATTACTATAGGAGGAATGCCCTCTTTTTTATTTGCTTTTCGTTTTCCTTTGTATTTACCTTTTAATACATCAATAATTGCAGTGGTACCTTTATCTAATCCGTTATAAAAACTTCCCGCTTTGAATTCGGGTACAATAATATTTCGGATAATTTCGCCACCAATTCCTGCAGTTAATTTGTCTTCTACTCCATAACCAGGGTTTATTGCTATTTTCTTTTCGGCTTTAGCCAAAAGGATTACTACTCCATTGTCATCTTTCGCAGTTCCTCCAATTCCCCATTTTTGCCCCCAATTAGTTGCTAACAGACTCACGTCTTCTCCCTTTAAACTCTCAATAGTGATGATTACAATTTGAGTAGTTGTAGAATCGGAATAACGAACCAGCTTTTCTTCTAGTTGAACTTTCTCTTCCGGGCTTAAAATATTGGCATAGTCATAAACAGAAGTCTGTTCTTTCGGAATTTCTGGTATTTCAAATTGTGCAAAACCTATTTGTGTAAACAACAAAGAGGCAAACAAAATTAAAAAGGAATTTTTTACATTTGATTTCATTCTCCTTTTGATATTTCGTTAGACAATTCATTAGTATCCTCTTTTTGCCAAGGAAAGTAACTTTTCAATTGAGAACCCGCTTTTTGAATTCCATCAATTAGGCCTTCTTTGAAATTTCCATTTTTAAAATGAAATAACATCGCTTCCTTAGTAGTATCCCAAAAATCAGATGGAACTAAATCGTTGATTCCTTTGTCTCCGCATATAGCAAACGCTTTGTCAGCTACAGCTAGATATATCAAAACACCGTTTTTAAGCTCCGTTTCGTGCATTTTTAATTCTTCAAAAACTAGTAATGCACGATCATAAGCAGCAATTGAACTGGTATTTTCAATGTGTACTCTAATTTCGCCAGAAGTTTCTTTTTCTGCCATAGTAATAGCAGCAACAATTTCTTGTTCTTCTTCAGGGGTTAAAAAAACTTCTTTTGACATTTTATCTCGGTATTAAACTCCCCTTTCGGGGATTAGAGGGATTTAGAATTTTACTTCAACTGGTTTATCAGCACCAACAGCAGCTTCAAAATATGGTTTTTCTTTCAAACCGTACATTCCAGCTAATATATTTCTTGGGAAAGTATTGATATTGTTATTGTAAGGTTTAACCGATTCGTTGAAACGAGTTCTAGCCGTTAAAATTTGATTTTCAGTACTCGCCAATTCATCTTGTAATTTTAAGAAATTCTCGTTGGCTTTCAACACAGGATATTGTTCTACAGAAACTAATAATTTTGATAAAGAAGAACTTACACCGCTTTGAGCTGAATTAAAAGCAGTTAATTGTTCCGGTGTTATATTTTTAGGATCAATAGTTACTGCTGTAGCTTTAGCTCTAGCCTCAATAACTGCTGTTAAAGTGCTTTTTTCAAAATCAGCTGCTCCTTTAACCGTATTTACTAAGTTTCCTATTAAGTCATTTCTTCTTTGGTAAGAAGTTTGAACGTTACCCCAACTTTCTTTAATGTCTTGTTCGTAACGAACAGCATTGTTATAAATTCCAGATGCCCAGCTGTACATTCCAATAACAACTACAGCAACAATAATCCAAGGTAAAAATTTTTTAAGCATTTCCATTTTTGTTTAATTTAAAGTTTAATATTTAGTTTTTATAATTCTGATTTTATTGCGTTCAGCTGCATTTTTATGCCTTCTAATTTACTGATAATTTCATATTTATCAAGGGTTTTCTTCTGGCCTTCTTTTAAATGAGTTTTGGCTCCTTCCAATGTGAATCCGCGTTCTTTCACCAAATGAAATATCAATTTCAAATTAGCAACATCTTCCGGAGTAAACATTCTATTGCCTTTAGCGTTTTTCTTTGGTTTTAGAATATCAAATTCCTTGTCCCAAAATCGTATTAATGACGCGTTTACATCAAATGCTTTGGCCAATTCGCCAATGCTGTAATACCTTTTTCCTTCTGTTAATTCTATATGCATTAGTCTAAAGATTGGTTTTCTTGATTCGCAATTTTTGAAATAGCAACATATTCTGCTGCTGATATATTTCCATAATAAAAATTCAAAGGATTCACCACATCGCCATTTTTATGAACTTCATAATGCAAGTGTGGTGCTTCCGAACGCCCCGTACTTCCTACATATCCTATAACATCTCCTCGCTTCACATACTGTCCCACTCGCGCTTTGTACCTGCTTAAATGACCGTACAGCGTTTCATAACCAAAACCATGCCGAATCACAATGTGATTTCCAAATCCCGAGGCTGTATTGTCTGCTCTCGAAACAATTCCATCGCCTGAAGCAAAAACCGGAGTTCCTGTTTTAGCGGTAAAATCCATTCCTTCATGAAATTTTCTAGCCTTGGTAAAGGGATCACTACGATAACCAAAACCAGAGGCCATTCTCTTCAAATTCTCATTGCGTATGGGCTGAATCGCCGGAATCGCCGCCAGTAATTTCTCCTTGCTTTTTGCCAATTTCAAAATTTCATCTAGTGATTTTGACTGAACTACCAATTGTTTCGTCAATACATCAACCCGTTTGGTAGTGTTAATTATCAAATCTGAATTGTTATAACCTGCCAAATCTTTGTACCTATTTTCAACGCCAAAAACTGCCTTTCTGTCTTCTTCAGAAATAGGCGAGGAGTTAAAATAGGCACGGTACAAATTGTTATCACGGTCTTCAAGCGCATTCATAACTTCATCTACCTGATCTATTTTCCGATTTAATATAGCATATTGAATCTTCAAATTATCAATTTCACGAGCTTGAAGTTTGTCTTTGGGAGTTTCAAAAAAAGGGGTATTCAATAAAACCACAAATGCCAAAAAGCCAAATAACGCCGATGCTAATAAAAACAGCATTATATAGGCAAAACTCCTCCTTTTTAATGGAGTAATAATTCTATATGCTAAGCTTTCAGTATCGTAATAATATTTTACCTTCGCCATGTTTTAAAAATATGCTATTTTTGTACTTTGTAAAAATAGGTTTTATAAATTTACAAAGCGTTG
>CALPNL020000150.1 GCA_943324925.2 Chitinophaga pinensis
CTTCAAAAAAAAGCACTATTTTTACTAAAAATAAGTGAAACTAAATGAAAGAAAAGATGAGTTCAGAAAAAGAAGCCAAATTAAAAGCCCTCCAACTTACATTAGACAAATTAGACAAGACTTATGGTAAGGGAACCGTAATGAAAATGGGGGACAAAGCCATTGAAGAAGTAGAAACAATCTCATCTGGATCTTTAGGATTGGATTTAGCTTTAGGAGTAAATGGATATCCAAAAGGAAGAGTAATTGAAATATATGGCCCAGAATCCTCAGGGAAAACTACCTTAACTTTACATGCCATTGCCGAAGCTCAAAAGGCGGGAGGAATAGCTGCTTTTATAGATGCAGAACATGCCTTTGATAGAACTTATGCCGAAAAATTAGGTGTTGACATTGAGAATTTAATTATTTCTCAACCAGATAATGGAGAACAAGCATTAGAGATTGCTGAAAATTTAATTCGTTCAGGTGCAATCGACATTGTTGTAATTGACTCAGTTGCAGCCCTAACTCCAAAAAGCGAAATTGAAGGTGAAATGGGAGATTCCAAAATGGGGTTACACGCTCGTTTAATGTCTCAAGCATTGAGAAAATTAACAGGAACAATAAGTAAAACAAATTGTACCGTTTTCTTTATCAATCAGTTGAGAGAGAAAATTGGAGTTATGTTTGGAAGTCCAGAAACTACAACTGGAGGAAATGCATTAAAATTTTATGCCTCTGTAAGGTTAGATATTCGTCGTTCTACACAAATCAAAGACGGTGATAATGTGATAGGGAATAGAACAAAAGTGAAAGTGGTGAAAAACAAAGTTGCTCCACCATTTAAAGTGGCAGAATTTGATATTATGTACGGTGAAGGTGTTTCTAAATCCGGAGAAATTTTAGATTTAGCGGTAGAATTTGAAATAATTAAAAAATCAGGTTCTTGGTTCAGTTATGGAGAAACAAAATTAGGTCAAGGTCGTGATGCAGTTAAAGCTTTGATTAAAGACAATCCAGAAATGGCTGATGAATTAGAACATAAAATTAAAGAACATATTAAAGAAGTTAATGCTTAAATAAAAAATGCTCATGAAAATGAGCATTTTTTTATCCGTTATATTCTAAAAGTTGCTTGTGAATAATATTCCAAGATTTTGTTTTCAATTCCCGAATATCAGTTTTGTTTTCAATTGTCATCCCAGTTGTATTTAAAAAAGGATGAACTTTAGCTCTCATTACCCCCATGCTTCCACTAAAAAAGGTGTAAGACATTCTCGTTTTATTATCTGCAAAAGTAATTGGAACTATAGGGATTTGATGTTCAATAGCCAAACGAAATGCCCCGTCTTTAAAATCGGCCAATACAATCGATTCATCAGATGGAACGCCGCCTTCAGGGAAAATACATATACTCAATCCTTGTTTTAATCTTTTTTGAGCATGTTCAAATACTTCCATTCGGCTTCTAGAATTACTTCTATCCACTAATATACAACTGCGTTTATAGAAAAAACCAAAAAGAGGAATCTTTGCTAGCTCAATTTTACCCACAAATACAAAGGGCTGATCTGAAACCGCCAGCATCAACATGATGTCGGTCATAGAAGTATGATTCGCAATTAGCATATAGCTTTTATTGGCTTCAAATTTCTCTTCTCGTTCAATTTTATAATAAAAACCAGTTCCGAAAAGTGCTGATTTTGCCCATATTCTTGCTAAAACAAAGAAATAAGGATACCACTTTTCTTTAAGTAGAAAAAGAAACATAATTGGCCCCATTATTACTAACGGTATTCCTAACATAATGTGAAACCAAATTCGCCAAAGCAACCAAAATGTATTTTTTATTAATTTCATGTTGTCAAAAATACATATTTCTCTGTTATTTTTAATACAAAGGTTTAACTTTGCGATAAATAAGAAAATAATGTCAAAGATTTTAACAGGTATTCAAAGTACAGGAACCCCGCATTTAGGGAATTTGTTGGGTGCTATTATTCCAGCAATCGAGCTGTCTAATAAACCAGAAAATGAATCGTTTCTTTTTATAGCCGACTTACATTCAATTACCCAAATTAAAGACGGCGCCACTTTAAGAGCAAACACCTACAGTACTGCTGCTGCTTGGTTAGCGTGCGGTTTAAATGTAAATAAAGTGATTTTTTATCGCCAATCTGACGTTCCTCAAACCGCAGAATTAGCCTGGTATTTGAGTTGTTTTTTTCCTTATCAACGATTGACATTAGCGCATTCCTTTAAAGATAAATCCGATCGATTAGAAGACGTAAATGCAGGGTTATTTTCTTATCCAATGTTGATGGCAGCTGATATTTTGTTGTATGATGCACAATTTGTTCCTGTTGGAAAAGATCAATTACAGCACATTGAAATTACTCGTGATGTAGCCTCTCGTTTCAATCATCAAATGGGTGAAACATTTGTATTGCCAGAATCTTATATTCAGGAAGACACCAAATATGTTCCCGGAACTAATGGTGGAAAAATGAGTAAATCGGCCAACAATATCATTAATATTTTCTTGGATGACAAATCTCTGCGCAAGCAAATTATGTCAATTGAAAGTGACAGTACTCCGCTGGAAGAACCTAAAAACCCAGATACATGTAACATATTTGCGATATACAAATTATTAGCATCCGAATCTCAACTACTTAAAATGAGAGAAAATTATGCTAATGCAAATGCTGATTATGGTTATGGTCACGCCAAACAAGAGTTGTTTGAATTGATAATTGACAAATTCAAAACCGAGAGGGAGAAGTATAATTATTACATGAATAACCTTCAAGAAATAGATCAAGAATTATTTCGAGGTGCTGAAAAAGCGGCTTCAATTGCCAATGGAGTTTTAAAAAGAGTCCGACAAAAACTAGGGTTTAGTTTTTAAATGGCTTCAAATAATTTTCCCGGCAAAGGTCTAACAACGCCTTTTAACTCCATATTTAATAGAATACCTGATATTTTGTAAATCGGAAAATCACATTCTAATGCTATAATATCCAGGATTTCTTTACCGGATTTTAATAGGTAATCGTAAATTTTTTGCTCGTCATTTTCCAAGGTAATAAACAACTTTTTTTGGACAGAGCGGGGTGTGTTTTCGATATCCCAATTTAGGATATAAACTAAGTCTGCCGCGCTGGTCAGCAAATTTGCTTTTTGAGTTTTTATCAAATTATTACATCCCAAACTGAATTTATCGGAAGTCCTACCTGGGACCGCAAATACATCACGATTGTAGTCGTTGGCTAAATTTGCAGTGATTAAAGAACCTCCTTTTATTGCAGATTCAATTACAATTGTGGCTTCAGAAATTCCGGCAACAATCCGATTTCGTTTTACAAAATTCTCTTTTTCAGGATTGGTGCCGCTCCAAAATTCTGTCATAAAGCCGCCGTTTTGTTCTATTTTAGAAACGTATTTTTTATGTGAACTTGGATATATTTGATCCAATCCATGAGCAACAATTCCAATGGTTTGTAAGTCGTTTTCAATTGCCGCTAGGTGCGCCACAATATCAACCCCGTAAGCAAAGCCACTCACTATTATCGGATTTAAAGGGGCTAATTCTGAGATTAACGATTTGCAAAATTCGGCACCATAAGGAGTAATTTTCCGGGTGCCCACAATGCTAATTATTTTCCTATTGTTGAAGTCAATATTCCCAGTTGAAAATAATAATAACGGGCCATCAATACAATGTTTAAGTCTTTCAGGATAGGCTTTGTCTTGAAAATAAGAAACGTTAATTCCGTTATTTGAAATATATTTTAATTCCGCTTCTGCTTTAGCAAATATGGATTTGTTTTTTAATTTTGAAATTAATGTAGATCCTATTCCCTCAATAGATGCTAGTTGGGATGATTTTGTATTGAAAATTGCAGCGGCATCTCCGCAGTGTGTGAGTAGTTTTTTGGCAACAATATCACCCACGCTTTCTACTTTTTGTAATGCTAACAAATAATATAATTCAGTTTCATTCATGGCTTATAATTTATTTAGTAATATAGGTATTTTTTTGAAAATTGTTAATAAATTTTGTGAATAAAATTTTGATAACTATTTTGATTGTATAACTTTGTTATCATGAATTTAGAAAACTACATCTCTCAGCTATTATATCGATATCAATGTGTAACGATTCCGGGTTTTGGTGCGTTTTTAACTGATATTCAATCAGCACAATGGAACGAGGCTAGCAATGGATTTTATCCTCCTAAGAAATTAATTTCTTTCAATTCGTTTTTGAAAAATAACGACGGATTGTTGGCGAATCACGTAGCTCAAAACGAGAAAATTTCCTATGATTCAGCTTTAGTATCTATTGAAAATCAAGTTATCAAGTGGAAAAATGATCTTCAATCTGCAAACAAAATTTCATTTAAAAGCATTGGAGAATTTAATTTAAATTCTGAAAAAAACATCGTTTTCACGCCTTACGAACAAGTGAATTATTTAGCGAGTTCATTTGGTTTAACCTCTTTAATAGCACCTTCAATTAAAAGGGAAGTTATTGAACATTTATTTGATGATGTAAAAGAAGAAGAGGTGATCCAATTAGTTTCTGATAGAAATATTGGAAGAACATATTTAAAATATGCCGCAGTTATAGTATTATCACTTTCGTTTACAGGTATAATGGGACTTAAACTATACCAAGAAAAAGTTGCTTCTGATACGTTAATTGTTCAAACAGAAGTTCAAAAACAAGTTCAAAATACAATACAAGAAGCTACATTTGTAATTAGCAACCCACTCCCTTCAGTAACGCTAGCTGTAAAAGAGGAAAATATGCCTTACCATATCGTAGCCGGTGCTTTTAGACTTGAAAAAAATGCTGAAAAAGTATATAAAAGACTTACTAGAAAAGGATATAAAGCAAAAAGATTATCTCCTAATTCTATTGGTTTATTTCCAGTACTTTACGGGAGTTTCTCAACACTAGAAGAGGCGGAAAGAATTAAATCAGACATTCAGAAATCAGAAAATCCAAATGCTTGGATCTTGATAGAACAATTTTAAATATTAAA
>CALPNL020000151.1 GCA_943324925.2 Chitinophaga pinensis
GATGAAATGTTGAATAATCCTCCGAAATTATTTATTTGTGGGCATTCCCATATATTAAAAGTAATGTTTGATAAAAAACACGATTTTTTGCATATGAATCCGGGAGCGGCTGGAATTAGTGGTTTTCACCAAATGCGAACCATGCTAAGATTTGAAATTGTGGGAGAAAAAATTATAAATTTGGAAATTATTGAAATCGGGAAGAAATAGCTACTGAACCACAGATCTACTTTGTAAACTTGGGAAAAAAAATAATAAACGAAAAAAAACCCAAACTTTCGTTCGGGTTTTTCTTCGCATTAATAAACTAAGTTTATAGGTTTATCGTAAACGATCAGCAGATTTTACGAGATCTTCATCCTTCTTGATGGCTCTATTGGCCAAAGCCAAGAAAACGATAGCAACAATAGGAAGGAACATCCCAATACCTTTCTCAGAAACTTGAACAGCTTCTCCAGATAAATTTAGCGAGCGATATACAAATAATCCTAATAAAATTAAATTCAATATGATAGTCAATCTGTTAAGCACAAATTGATGCTGTCTTTTTTTAAAATATAGTATACTAATTAAAGTTAATGCAGTTGACAATCCAAAAATTATAGTATAAACCGAATCGCTCATAAATCGAAACTCTTTGCCGTTCGTAGTTGTCCAAAGTGGAAAAACGAATGGAAGTGCTCCCAAAATTACTAAAGCAATTAATAAATAAATCGTTTGAATTCTTTGAATCATTGTTTTAAATTGTCAAAACAAAATTATTAATTAAAAATATAAAAAACACTATGATTATTAATAATATTTTGTATTATTGCACAACAAATACGTAAGTACTTCATCCTTTGGAGATTTCAGTTAAAAAAAATCACACATTCTTTATTTATTATTCCACAACAATTAATTCAAATAACATTTTATGTTTGAGATTTCTGTATTAAAAGAAATGAAGCTTTCTGAGCTTCAAGAAATTGCGAAAGCAGCCAAAATTACCAAAATTACCGGTGTTAAAAAAGAAGCATTAATTAATGAGATTTTAGAGGTTCAATCTTCATTTTCCGAAGGAAGTTCTAAAGAGAATTCTGATAAAACTAATGATTCCAAGCCTAAAAGAGCTAGAATTTCTGTAAACAAAAAAGCAGAACCGATAACTATATTAGCCGAAACATCCGAACAAATAGAAGACATTAAGGATGTGGAAAAAGTAGAAGTTCCTACTGAAAATTTAAAAGAACGAAAAGTTATTAAGTTTAAAAAAGCAGATTTTGAGGCTAAAGTTGCCGCTAAGGCAGCAATTGAAACTTCCTCTGAAAATAGTGATGCGGAAGTTAATGGTGAAGAAGCTCCGGTGGAACGACCTAAAAATCCGAATCAGAAGCAAAATCCGAATCAAAACCCGAATCAAAAGCAAAACCCAAATCAGAATCCAAATCAAGCTCCTAACGGAAATGTAAATCCAAATTTTAAAGGCAAAAAAAGTAATTTTGGTCATTCCGACTTTGAATTCGATGGAATTATAGAAAGTGAAGGGGTTTTAGAAATGATGTCGGAGGGTTATGGTTTTTTACGTTCCTCGGATTATAACTATTTAGCTTCTCCTGATGATATTTATTTATCAACTTCACAAGTTAGATTATTTGGTTTAAAAACCGGAGACACTGTAAAAGGAGTAGTTCGTCCTCCAAAAGAAGGGGAGAAATTTTTTCCGTTGGTTAAAATATTAAAAATAAACGGTCATGATCCACAAGTGGTTCGCGATCGTGTTTCATTTGAGCATTTAACACCAGTTTTCCCTTCTGAAAAATTCAGAATTGCAGAAAAACAAAGTACCATATCAACAAGAATTATTGATTTATTTTCTCCAATTGGAAAAGGGCAACGTGGAATGATTGTGGCGCAACCAAAAACGGGTAAAACCATGTTATTGAAAGACATAGCTAATGCGATTGCTGCCAATCATCCGGAGGTTTATTTAATAGTACTATTAATAGATGAGCGTCCTGAGGAAGTTACAGATATGCAACGAAGTGTTCGTGGAGAAGTTATTGCTTCCACTTTTGATAGAGAGCCACAAGAACACGTTAAAATTGCCAATATAGTTTTAGAAAAAGCAAAGAGATTAGTAGAATGTGGCCATGATGTGGTTGTATTATTGGATTCAATTACTCGTTTAGCCCGTGCTTATAATACGGTACAACCCGCTTCAGGAAAAGTATTAAGTGGTGGTGTAGATGCGAATGCTTTACAAAAACCAAAACGTTTCTTTGGTGCAGCTCGTAATGTTGAAAATGGGGGTTCTTTAAGTATTATTGCCACAGCACTTACAGAAACAGGCTCTAAAATGGACGAAGTTATTTTCGAAGAATTTAAAGGTACAGGAAATATGGAATTGCAATTGGATAGAAAAATTGCCAACAAACGTATTTTCCCAGCGATTGATTTAACGTCTTCAAGTACGCGTCGAGATGACTTATTGTTAGATGAAAACACGCTACAACGTATGTGGATTATGAGAAAGTATCTTTCTGATATGAATCCGGTGGAGGCGATGGATTTTATAAACGACCGATTTAAAAAAACAAAGAACAATGAAGAATTTCTTATTTCTATGAATAATTAATCTTATGAAATTTTATATAATAAAAAACTCCGATGAAAATCGGAGTTTTTTTTATGAAGTAATTCTAAATTAATTGATACTAATTTTCTTAGTAACAGAATTATTATTGGATATCAATTTTAATAAATAAAAACCTTTAGGTAAATTATCAATAGTATAGTTTTCATTATTTTTAATAGGATTTTTGAAATCATTTATCAATTGTCCATTGATAGAAATCAATTGGATTGCATCAATTTTAGAAATTGTATTAATAGAGATAGATCCGTTATTTGTAGGGTTTGGGTAAATTGAAATTGAATTTTCTAATTCAAATGAACTATTTCCTAACGAACTATTCCAAATTGCAGCAACATATTCTGGATGATCAATATAAGGGTTTCTGTTTCCTTGAAACGTATATACCGCATTATTTTTAGCAACTTCATAAGGACTTACAGGGTCAAGATTATTCCAAGTAACTAAAATATTGGTGAATGTATTGGTAAAAACTTGGGTGGAAGTCCCATTGAACATGGTATAGTTCCATGATGTAATTTGATCTTCATATCTAGTAGCAAAATACAACAAACATCTAGCGATATCTCCTTTAAATTCATCCAAAGGTTCAAAAACGGTCCCCACATAACCAGCAGCATAACCTGAATTGGTATTGCTTCCAAGTTTAGAACCATTAGTTGAGGTCCATGAAGCCACATTAACTTTACCATATGGGAAATCGTTTCTAACTCCATTTACTTTTCCATCGGTTGGTAAAACAAAATGAGCATCAGAATACATTGGATAGGCAGAAGCCCACACCGATTGTGGTAAAGTATGTTCCCTATTGTAGCAATCACCTTCATTCGTATAATTTCCACATTGTTGAGTAGTTGCTGAAAAATTATAGCTATCTGGCCCTGTTGGTTTTTCAGAATAGATATCTAAAAGTGTATTATCATTTTCATAATAACGATCTCTAAAGGCGCTTTGAGTGAACAAAGTCCATAAACCACCGTAATTTGAAGAAGAGGTCAATGAGTTAGTATTGTTTTTAATGATATTAAAAAGCTGTGTTTTTAATGTATATCCAGTTCCAGTTGCCGAGTTGTAATACCCTTGAGGTATTTGTGCATAACTGTTTAGAAAAAAAAATACAGATAAGAAAGTGAAAAATTGTTTCATAAATTAATTTTAATAGTATAACAAATTTAATCTAAAATTAGATACAAAAACAGTATTTGCAAATTTTAAATCTTAAGGTTTACTTAAAGTAACCTATTTATTTTCTATGAATTTCGCTCTAGTAAAGCCATGTAAAATCCATCAAAACCGGATTCTGAAGCTAAAATTTTAGTGTCTTTTAGAAATTTAAAATTCTTACCCATTTCGGTATTTTTTAAAAAGTTTTGTACTTGCTCCTGGTTCTCAGAAGGTAATACTGAGCAGGTAGCGTAAACTAATTTACCTCCTGGTTTTACAATTCTAGAGTAACTTTCAAGAACTTCAGCCTGTACTTTTCTAATGTTAACGATAAATTCAGGTTGAAGTTTCCATTTTGCATCAGGATTTCTTTTCAAGACTCCTAAACCACTACAAGGGGCATCAATTAAAACACGATCGGCTTTTTCTTGAAGTTTTTTAATCACTTTTGTAGAATCTATTATTCGGTATTCAATATTAAAAGCACCATTCCTTTTAGCTCTTAATTTTAATTGCTTTAATTTACTTTCATATAAATCCATAGCAATTAATTGGCCTTTATTTTCCATTAGAGAGGCGAGGTGAAGTGTTTTTCCTCCAGCTCCTGCGCAAGTGTCAACCACTCTCATTCCTGGTTGTACATCTAAAAATGCGGCAACTAATTGGGAGTTAGCATCTTGAACTTCAAACATTCCCTCTTTAAAGGCATCGGTCATAAATACGTTGGCTCTTTCTTTTAAAACTAATGCATCAGGCTGTTCTTTCAAGAAAGTAGTTTCTATATCTAAATCCATTAATAAAGAATGTAGTTTTTCACGAGTAGTTTTTAAGGTGTTTACACGTAAAATAACTTTTGCAGGTTGGTTTTGCGCAGTTATTTCAGTAGACCATACTTTTTCACCCAATTCTTTTACACCCAATTCATCCATCCAATCCGGGATCGATTCTTTTAAAGCTCTAATTTTTGATAATTCGTCGAAACGACCTTTAATTTTTCTTTCTGGGGTTCCTTCTAATTGTCTCCAATCTGGAATAGGATAGCCTCTTAAAACTGCCCATACAGAAAACATTCTCCAAATATTATCTCTGTCGAAAGGCTCTTTTACTTCAGCAATTTCAGCGTAAAGTCTTTTCCAACGAACTATTTCGTAGATAGTTTCAGCAACAAACTTTCGATCGGAACTTCCCCATCGTTTATCTTTTTTTAAAGCTCTCGCCACTACTTTATCAGC